>JAFGBC010000356.1 GCA_016933355.1 Candidatus Aminicenantota bacterium | reverse complement strand
GCGACCGAGAAATGGACGAAGGTCATGCGGGTCAACGGGTCGGGGATGACGGAGACGGCCGCCTCGCTCTCGATGTAGTTCGTCAGGTACTCGGTGCTGACGATCCCCTTGTAGTCGAGGAAATGGGTGGCGTAGGTCAGGTTGACGTCCTTGTGGGGCGACTCGAAAATGTCGGCCAGGATGATGCTGTTCCGGGGCGAGGGGGAATAATCGTAGTTGTACTCTCCGGGGACGAGCGAGATCGAGATGTCGGCCAGGGTCGGCGCGATCTCCTTGATCCGCTCGTAGACGCTCATGTAATCGGTCGGGTCGATATCGCGTTTGTTGACGAGGAGGCTGGCCGGGCCGTCGGCGGCCGGGTCGTAGAGACGGTACTCGCCGATCCCGCTCCGTTGGAAGAAGATGAGGACGAAATGGCTCGGCAGGTCCTTGCGCGGGTCGCCGTAATAGGACCAGGCCTCGCAGGGCACGATATGGGCCGAGACCTCGAAGCGCTCGATACCGGCCGGCGGGCCGAGGATGATGTGGATGCGGCCCCGGTCCGTCCGCCAGCCCTCCCGGGTCGTCCCGCGCCCGTAGAACTTGTTGGCGTAGGCGACGCGCTTGAGGTGCTCCTCCTTGTACTCGTTCTCGGGCGTGCCCGGCGTCGGGTCGCGCTGCTTCCAGAACGCTTCGACGAAGGAGTCGCGGTCGCGGTCCGTCTGGAGGGACAGGAAGACGTCCTTCTCCTTGTCCGCGATGAGATAGCTGACGATCTTGAGCCACTCCCGGTACTTCTCGCCCAGGCTCGCCTCGTCGACCCGGACCGTCTTGTCGCCGGCCGGGCCGGCGCCGAGCGTCGCCGCCAGAAGGGCGGCTCCGGCGAAGGCAACGACGTGTCTGTTCATGTCTCCGACCTCGCAGCGCGGAATGGGGCCTGCTCCGCCGCCGCTCTCTCTAGGAAACCTTGAACTCGAAAATCTTGCGGATCTTGCCCGAGGCGCCCTCCCCTCCCCGGATGATGACGTCGGCGTAAAAGTCTCCGGGGGCGAGATCGACCGGGAAGGACGCGTCGAGGATCTTTCCGGCGGCGAGGTCCTCCTTGGCGAGCGCGAGCGTGCGGTCGGCCGAGAACTTGTGCGTCCAGCTCCCCTCGGCCTGATAGAGGTAGAACGTGAAGGACAGGCTCGCCGAGAGCTTGCCGTCCTCCTCCTTGAAGCTCAAGGCGTCGGCGGCGATCGATACGACCAGGCTCCGCGAGGGGCCGTCGTAGGCCAGGTTGAATTCGACTCTCCGCTTGCGGAAGGCGTCGGAGCCTTCCACCGCCTGCCCGAGCTTGACGAGGTCCATGGCTTCGAAGAAGCTCCCCTCGTAGCGCCGGATCTTGTACTCTCTCATCCCGCGCTCGTCGGCGAACTCGATCGCCAGCTCGTATTTGTAGTAGACCCACCAGATGATCGACCCCCGGATATTCTCTATGCCGTGGGTGAAGGATTCTTCGACCTTGTCGGGGGGGCCCATATAGATATAGATCCGTCCCCGGTCCGTGTTCCAGCCCGGCCCGCCTTCCCGGAAACGCTTGCTGGCGTAATCGACCCGGGCCTCGAATTCTCTTTTGAACTCGTTCACTTCCGTCAGCGGGTCGGGGTCGCGCTTGTCCCAGAAATCCCGGATGAAAGCCCGGCGGGCGGCCTCGTCGGGAAGGCGGTTGAAGATCTTTTGCTCCTCGCCGGTCATGATCAGCCGGGCCGTCTCGTAGAAGGCCCGGCTCTCGGGGTCGAGCGGCACTTTGGGGCCCGCGGCGCATCCGGCCCCGGCGAACAGGGCGGCGGCGAGCAGAGCGGCGCCCCCGACGGCGCGTAACGTTGATCGTTTCCTGGCAGCCATTTGGTCCTCGGCCCGGCCTCAGGGCGCGCGGCTATTTCTTCTTCAGGTAGTCGAGGAAGCCGCGGACCTGGCCGGCCCGCTCGGAGTCGGCGTCGACGGCCAGGTAGCGCTCGAAGGCGGCGACGGCGTCCTCGTTCTTCCCCAGCGCCAGGTTCGCCAGGCCCGTCTGGTAGATGGCGTCGGTGAACTCGTTCTGGATCTCGACCGCCCGTCCGTAGTAGCGGAGGGCGTCCTCGAACCGGGACTGGTTGTAGAGGCTCGTCCCGATGTTGTAAAGGACGATCGGGTCCTCGATCTTCGCGAACTCGATCTTGCCGTACCACTCGAGGGCTTTGTCGGCCTCCCCCCGATTCGCGTAGCTGTTCCCGATGAGAAGGATAACGTCGGCGTTCCGGGGGTCCTTCTCGAGGACCTTGAGGTAGTACTCCTCGGCCTTGACATAGTCCTCGCGGGCGAAATAACAGTTCCCGATGTTCCGCCAGATGATGTAGGCGTCGGGCGACTGGGCCAGGATCTCGTTGTAGACGGCCTCGGCCTCGGCGTACTGCTCGGCCTCGAAGAGCTGGTTCCCCTTGATCAGGAGATCCTTGACGGCGTCGGTGATGACCATGCCCTCGACCTTGGCCAGGTTGATCGTGATCTCGGGGTTGCGCGAGTATTCGGCGACGTCGACGCTGATCTTCTTGGGCATGTAGCCGACCTTCTCGAAATCGATGTTCCAGCCGCCGCCCCGGATCCAGGCCGCCACCCACTTCCCCTCCTTGTCGGTTTGCGTCTCGAACCCGATGTTGGCCCGGAGCGAGAAGAGCTTGACCGTGGCCCCTTCGAGCGGCGCGCCGGCTTCGTCATAGACAAAGCCCATCAGGCGGCCCTTCCCTTTATATTCCTGGGCGGCCAGGAGGCCGCCGGCGAGAAGCAGAGCGAACGCGATCGCAACCGTCTTCCGTCGTATCGTCATCAGGCACCTCCGAAATCGTGCTCGAACCCTCTCGTCTCTTCCTCCGAACATCGTATTTTAGCACCCTTCGCGCCTAAAGGAAAGCGGCCGTATCGGTCCTGCCGGGGTCGGAGGGGGCTGCGGTCAGCGCAGAAGCCGCCGCGGCGGAGTCGGCCCCGGGAGCGGAGGCCGAGGGATCCATCTTTCGCTCCGAGAACGGGTAAAAAAAAAGCCCCGCACCGCCTTTCGGCGGTGCGGGGCGAGCATCTGCTTGTGCTGCTTCCGCTTAGAACGTGAACCGGACGCCGAGCCGCAGGACTCTGGGGTTCAGAATCTCGTTCAGGGCGTAGTCGTTCCGGTCGGGAACCCAGCGGTTCTGGGCCTCGTTGGGGTAGATGTAGTAGGTGCCGTGGAACTTCTGGTAGCGGCGGTTCTCGATGGCGCTGTTCAGGACGTTGAACAGGTCGGCCATGACGTAGATCCGGCCGGTGTCGCCGATGCGGAGCATCTTCTCGAGGCGGAACGTCAGGTTGTAGAACAGGGGCAGGCGGTGGGTGCCGAACGGGTTCATGACCAGCGTCGCGCTGCGGCTTCTGGGGTTGGGCAGGCGGTAGTCGACGATCGTGAAGGACTCGAGGATGACCCAGCCCTCTCTGGCCTGGAAGGTGGCGGCGAAGTCGATGTCGTAGGGGAGCTGGACGAGGCCGCCCATCTTGGCCATCCAGCGGGAGTAGGTGTACTGGTTGATCTTGCCGGAGGCGCCGCCGATGTAGGCCGCCTGCGGATACCCTTCATAGGCCCACAGGTTGTTCGGGTTCATGTAGCCCTTGTCGCCGTAGTGCTGGGCCTGCTTCTGCCAGGTGAAGTTGGCGTTCAGCATCCACTTGTTGGAGAGCCGCTTGTTGAGCACGAGGTCGACGCCGAGGTAGTCCTGGTAGTAGTCGGGCCGTGTCTGGGCCTGGCTGTAGGGGGAATACTGGGAGGGGGCGATGTCCGTGTAGTACCAGTCGTGGTTCTTGGCTTCGCCCGTGTCGCCCAGGCCGGGGATATTGGCGGGCGGCTTGCCGGCCGAAACGTACCAGCTCTGGTTTTCGATGTCGGTGATCGTGGTGAAGTCGCCGAAGTACTTGAGGTTCCAGTTGAACTTGTCGTACTTCCGGTAGGTGCCGATCAGGGACACGCTGAAGTCGGCGAAGAGCTCGCGGTCCAGGGTCAGCATGGCCTCGGAGGTCCGG
>JAFGBC010000130.1 GCA_016933355.1 Candidatus Aminicenantota bacterium | reverse complement strand
GAGGCCTATCCAAAGAACTCCCGGTGCAGGGCCCGGACGGCCCGGGCCGCGTCCGCGCGGTCGACGATGAAGTAGGTCGCGACCTCGGACGCGCCGCTGGAGATCATCTCGACGTTGACGCCGGCCCGGGCCACGGCCGAGAAGACGCGGGCGGCGACGCCGCGCCGCTCGACCATCCCCTCGCCGACCACGGCGACCAGCGCCACGTCCTCTTCGAGGTCGACCCGGGCGATGACGCCGTTCCGGTCGCTCTTGAGCGCCTCGAAGCCGCGCCGGGCGTCTTTGCCGTCCACGAGCAGATTGATGCAGGTCTGGGCCGTGATGATGGAATAGATGTTGACGCGGAGTTCCGCCAGCCGCCTCCCGAGCCTTCCGATGATCCCCGGCTTGTAGCCGACGCCGGGCCCGTGGATGCGGAGCAGGGCGAGCCCCTCGTTGGCCGTTACGCTTTTGACGACGTTCCGGCGGGCCGGGACCCGGCGCACGATTTCGGTCCCCCGACCGCCCGGCTCGGCCAGCGATTTGATGCGGACTTCGACCGTCCTCCCGGTCAAGGGTTCGAGCGTTCGGGGGTGGAGGATCTTGGCGCCGAAATAGGACAGCTCGGCGGCTTCGTAATAGGACAGCCGGCCGATCTTGCGGGCGGCCTTTACGGCGTCGGGGTCGGCGCTCATGAACCCGCCCACGTCCTTCCAGATCTCGAGCGACCTGGCCTCCAAGCCGTGGGCCAAGACGGCCGCGCTATAGTCGGACCCGTTCCGGCCGAAGAGCGAAATCCGGCCTTCGGGCGTCACGCCGAAGAACCCGGTGACGACGGGGACGTACAGGCCGCGCTTGATGTGTCCGGCCGTCCGCCGGAACGACGCCCTGAACCGGCCCAGGTTCACGGTCGCGTTCTCCAGGGCGTCGTCCGTGACCATGCCGATCCGGTCGCTGTCGAGGGGCCGGGCGGCGACGCCGCGGGCCCGGAGCGCGCCGGCGACGCAGCGGGCGGCCAGCCGTTCGCCGTAGCTCAGGACGTGGTTGTGGATGGCCGGGCTCGCCTCGCCCGTGTAGGCGATGCCGTACAGGAGGCGTTCGACCCGTTGAAGGACGACCTCGATCGCGCGCAGCGTCTCCTCGCGGACGGCCACGGGCCGGATTGCGCCTTCGGCGACCTTGACGTGCCGGTCCCAGAGCCGGGAGACCCGGTCGGAGATCGTCCGCTCGTCGTCTCGGGCGGCGGCCGCGGCGGCGATGAGCTGGTCGGTGACGCCCTGGAATGCGGAGACGACGACCGCCGGCTTACGCCCCTCGTGCGCGATGATCGCGGCCACCCGGTCCAGAGTCTTGGCGTCCTTGAGGCAGCCGCCTCCGAACTTCATGACCTTCATGGGTGTGGCTCCTCAATGAGGCCGTAGCGGACGGCGAGCTCGGCGTTCAGGACCGAAGCTCCGGCCGCGCCCCGGATCGTGTTGTGGACGAGCGCGAAGACGTTCAGGATCCGGCCCGAGCGGCGGACGCGGCCGACGGTGACGGCCATGCCCCTGGCCCGGGCGGGCGAGCCGGCTTCGGCGTCGGCGAGGGGTTGCGGACGGTTCTGCTCGGTCCTGACGACGAGGGGCACGGACGGCGCGGACGGCAGGTCCTGCTCCTGCGGGATGCCCCGGAAGGCGGCCAAGGCCGCTCGGGCCTGCTCCTCTTCGACCGTCCGATCGAGCTCGACGGCCAGGCTCAGGAGATGGCCGTCCCGGACCGGGACGCGGGCGCAGCTCGCGTAGACGGCGAACGGCGCGGGCTCGACGGCGTCCTCCGACAGACGGCCCAGGATCTTACGCGATTCGCGCTCCAGCTTGTCTTCTTCATCCCGGATGAAGGGAACGACGTTGCCGGCGATGTCGTAGGCCGCCAGGCCCCGCCGCCCCGCGCCCGAGATCGCCTGGAAGCTGGTCGCGACCACGGACCCGATTCCGAACGGCGCGAGCGCCGCGAGCGGCAGGACGAGCCCCGCCGTCGTGCAGTTGGAGTTGGCGACGATGAACCCGCCGTGCCGCGCGCGCTGGCCGCGGGCGAGCTCGAGGTGGGCGGCGTTCGCCTCGGGGACGAGGATCGGGACGTCGGGGTCCATCCGGTGGGCGCTCGCGTTGGAAAAGACGGCTAGGCCGGCGTCACGCAGCCCCGCTTCGACGGGACCGGCAACGGCGGCCGGCAGCGCGCTGAAGGCGACGCGGACGCCGGCCTCGGCCAGAGGGCGCGCCGCGGCGCGAAGGAGGGGCATCCCGGCCGTGGGCACGGGAATCTCTCCGTCGAGCGCCCAGTCCACGGCCGCCCCGTAGGCTTTCCCCGCCGAGCGGGCGGAGGCGGTCAGGGCCGCGATTTCGAACCAGGGGTGATCGGCGAGGAGCGCGACGAACCTCTGTCCGACGAGGCCGGTCGCGCCCAGGACGGCGACCCTTATCTTCTGATGATTCGCGTGATGGGACATAACGGTCTCCTTTCTGTCCATGAATCGGGGCCGCCCTCAGGCCCGGATCGTGCTGATCCGGGCCGGGTCGACCGGGACGCGGACGATCTCGGGCAGGCGGCCGCAGACGGCCAGGGTATCCTCGATGATGACGAGCATGCCCTCGATGTCGTCGATCAGCAGCCCGGCCATGGCGTCCTCGATCAGGGCGGGGTCGTTGGCCGTGACGGCGTTTCCCAGAGCGGTCGCCGCGGCGTCGGCCAGGCAGGGATCGAGGGCGATGACGACCGCGGCATCGGCGCGGCCGAAGCTCAGGCTGTGGCCGACCGTTCCCGAGGACGTGCAAACGCCCAGGACGCCCGGACGCGGCTCGACCCGGAGGCCGATATCCTTGATGGGCGACGGGCCGGCGAAGACGCCGATCGTGACCGGGCGGGCCGCGATCAGGGCGATGTCGCCGCCGTTGTCGACGACGGCATGCTCGGCGCCGGCCGCGCGCAAAGCCTCGAGGGCCGAAGCGGCGATCGCCCCGGCCACGGCGGCCATCGGACCAACGCCCATTCGGGCCGCGGCGTCGGCCATGCGCCGGACGACGGCGGGAGCGTCCTCGGGAACGCGGCGGGGCGCGAGCGATCGCGCGAATTCCGGGTCCCGGCGGATGTAGTCCTCGAGAGCGCATCGTTGCCGGGCGATCTCGGCTTCGGCGGCGGGCAGGGCCGTCTCCTCCCCGATGACGGTGGCGATCGTTTCCTTAATATGGATGAGCCGTCTTATCACGGGCGGCCTCCTCGCGGCCGGAGCGGTCAGGCGGCCGGATCGCCCCGACCGGGCAGGCGCCGGCGCACAGGCGGCAGCCGACGCACAGGGAAGGGACGGCCCGGATTTTCCAGGACCGGTTCCGGCGGAATACGCCGTTCGGGCAAAGGGACAGGCAGGCCCCGCATTCGATGCAGCGGGTCCCGTCCCAGGCGACGCGGCCGTCGGGGGAGGGCTGGAGCGAAGGGACGGAGCCGGCGTCCTCGGGCCGAATCGGGCGGCGGTCGAGCGGACGGACCGTCCCCCGAGAGGGCAGGCGTTCGACGGGCGCCGTCAGGAGAAACTCGCCCCGCTCGATCCAGCGCTTGAGCGTGTCGGCGACACGGCGGGCCGCGGCAAAGCTCGAGAGGGGAGCGGTCCGGACCTCGCGCCCGGCGATCGCGACAGCGCCCGATTTCAGCTCGGCGTAATTCACCCGGCGCAGGACGGGCCGCTCCCGGGAGGGGACGCCGTAGTCGGCGATGCCGGTGAAGATATCTTCGTCGCCGACGCCGGCCGTCCGGGCCGCGGCGGCGTCGAGGATGGGGATGGCGACGCCGATCCCGACGTAGAGGGTCGGCCCGTAGCCGGGAAAAGCCGCCGCCCGGACGAAATCGGCCGACATCCGCTTGAGATCGCCCTGGACCATGAGCGTCCCGAACCCGGTCTGTGGGCTGTGCTGGGTTCCGGGCCCCGTCACGTAGCCGACGTCGCCGCCCAGGAAGATCCGCGTCCCGACCCCGATCGACCGGTAGGACGGGTCGTTGGAGAGCGGCGACAGGGCGCCCGCGCCCGAGAAGCTCACGTTCCCGAAGCGGGGGAGGAGCTTCCCCATGTAGGTCTGGAGCGTGCGCGGGCCCGAGTTCACGGCCGCCATGTAGCGCTGGTAGCCGTTTCGGGGGTTGCTCATGACGGCCGCGTTCAGGTCGCCGAGCGTCAGCGTCGTCACGATCCGCTTGCGCGGATAGCAGTCCGTGCCGCAGGCGACGGCTCTGAGCGTAACCGGTCGGCCGCGCAGAAGGTCCTCGATGACGTGGGCGCCGCCGTAAGCGATCCCACGCGACCGGGAGGGCTGGGTTGCGCCGAGATAGGCGTCCACGGCGGCGACGCCCGCGTAGGCCTCGACGTCGTTGAGCCAGACGCGCCCCATCTTGATCGGAGGCTCGGTGTGGCCGAAATTGAGCCAGACGCCAGATGAGCACATGGCGCCGAAGGTCCCGGTCGTCACGACATCGACCTCGGCGGCGGCCCGCTCGGGCCCCAGGTCCCGGACGATGGCGGTCATTTCGTCGGCGCGCAGGACGCGAACCGTGCCGCGCGCGATCTTAGCGTTGATCTGAGAAATGGTCTTGGACATAGCGTTCCTCCTTCGGACGTGAGACGGAATGGACGCGCCCGCGCGCGCGGAAATGCGCCGAGCGTCGTTCTGGGGCGGGGGTCCCGAATACCGGCCTTCGGGCGAAGGCCGCTATTCGGGCTTCACATTATCATGAAGGAGGGACGGGAAAGCTGGTACGGAGTCCGGGGCTGAACGCGGCCGGCCGGGCGGCGCGTGAGCTGCATTATTAGCCACGGACTCATAACGACAGCGTTTTTAGCACAGCGCGAAGGCCCTGTCAACTGTTATTAATGATGCAGGAATTTGGATGCCTTCAAATATACGTATTCAAAAAGTTGGATTTCTGTCCATAAATAAAAAAATGTGTTGAAAATAAATAGGATCCATTGACTGGGACATGGCACGAATTGTGCTGATATTTAATATATCATTTTTGATATATCACTAAAGATAGGAGGTGGTATCGGCTCCGTATCGAGAGACAAGAAGAGCATAAAGGCCGGAGTCCCCGTGCCGGGACTCCAGGGAGATGGGGCTATTAAGAAAAAGGGAGGAAGATTTGCGTAAGCTCTTAATCATCCTGTGCGTCCTCGCGCTAACCGTCCCCGTCTTGGCCCAGCAGAAAAGCGGCAACATTTTCGGCCGCGTTCTCGACCAAGAGGGAAATCCCCTGCCCGGCGCCACCGTGACCCTGTCCGGCACGCTGACGGCGCCGGTGTCCACGGTCTCCTCGGCCGAGGGCAACTTCCGCTTCCTGTCCCTGGCCCCGGCCGCGGACTATGTCCTCAAGGTCGAGCTCCAGGGATTCAAGTCGCTGACCCGCCCGGCGATCATCGTCAACATCGGCAAGAATACCGAGCTGGCCCTGACGCTCGAGGTCGGCGCCCTCCAGGAGGAAATCACCGTTACGGCGGCGACCCCGGTCGTCGAGACCAGGAAGACGACCATCACCCAGACGATGACCCGGGACGTCCTCCAGTCCCTGCCCACGGCCCGCGACCCCTGGGTCATCCTCCAGCAGGCGGCCGGCATTCAGGTCGACCGCGAGAACGTCGGCGGCAACGAGTCCGGCCAGATGTCGGGCTTCATCGCCCGCGGCGGCGGGACGGAGATCTGGAGTGTCGACGGCGTCAACACCGAAGACCCGTCCTCCATCTCCTCGATCACGTATTATGACTACGACACCTTCGAGGAGATGAACATCACCCAGGGCGGCGGCGACATCACGGTCGCCACGGGCGGCGTCCAGGTCAACCTGGTCACCCGCCGCGGCGGCAACAAGCTCAGCGTCGGCGGCCGCTTCTACCGCACCGACAAAAAGTTCCAGGCCGACAACCTGACCGACGAGCTCAAGGAGGAAGGCGTCGTCGGGACCAACGTCATCCGGGCCATCAAGGACTACGGCTTCAACCTGGGCGGCCCGCTGATCAAGGACAAGGTCTGGTGGTGGGCGTCCTACGGCGTCCAAGACATCTGGACGAACAATATGTACGGGAACAAGGACGACACCCTGCTCCAGAACTACGCGGCCAAGGTCAACGTCCAGATTCTGCCCGAGAACAGGTTCGAGGCCTTCATCCACGTCGGCGGCAAGGAGAAGTTCGGCCGATCCTCCGGCTACAGCTTCCCGCTCGGCTACCACCAGCTGTGCAAGTACTACTTCGGAACGCCCATCCTCAAGGTCGAGGATGAGCACATGTTCGGTGACAACTTCCTTCTGTCGGCCAAGTACGCCTTCAGCGGCGGCGGCTTCATGTTCCTGCCCATGGCCGACGAGGCCTTCGAGAGGTGGCTCGCCTACGACGAGACGACGGCGATCTATGAGAACAGCTACTGGAACTACGGCGCGGACCGGCCGACCCATTCGGCCCGGATCCTGGGCAATTACTTCAACGACACCCTGTTCGGGGTGAGCCACGAGATCAAGTTCGGCGCCGAATACCGGAGCAGCACGGGAGCCCACTACAGCACGACTCCCGGCAACACCTACCGGAGCGTCAACTACAACTACGCGACGGTCGATATCACCGGAGACGGCGAGCCCGACGAAGTGCCCGGCATCAACCAGCTCTACGTTTTCCGCGGCTGGCAGGACAACAACCACATCACCGAGTACACCGGCTACCTGAGCGACACCCTGACCAAGGGTCGCTTCAACTTGATCCTCGGCCTCCGCTACAGCTACATGAAGCCCGAGATCAGGGCCTTCACGATGTCGGCCGTCGAGAAGAGCCACCCGGTCTGGCAGAAGAACTTCAGCGCGGCCGCGGCCGACGCCATCGACCGCCTCCTGCCCGGCCTAGAGGTCCCGGCCCGGACCGGCGACTACACGTGGTCCTTCCTTTCCCCGCGGATCGGCCTGACCTACGACTTGACCGGCGACGGCAAGACGATCTTGAAGCTTTCGGCGGCCCAGTACGGCGACTGGATGGGCACCGGCGAGGCCAGCTACTACGAGCCGCTCGGCCTGGGCGGCTGGATGAACTTCTACTGGATGGACAACAATCACAACGGCATCGCCGACGTGACCGAGCTGTACTGGATCACGGCCTCGAGCTACGCCCCGAACCAGGTCTTCAACGAGGCCGGCGGCCTGATCGGCGACGTGGGCGGCTCCGAGGGCATCATGTGGGGCGATTACGACATCAACAACCCTCAGGCCTTCAGCTCGCCCCGCTACACGATCGACGACAGCGTCAACTCGCCGCG
>JAFGBC010000129.1 GCA_016933355.1 Candidatus Aminicenantota bacterium | reverse complement strand
TTCCAGGGACGAGCCCAGCTCGAGGCCAACATCGCCGCCGTCCTCGAGCTGCTCGATGTCCCCTTCACGGGAAACTCGTCCCACACGCTCGCCCTCTGCCAGGACAAATACAAGACGAAGGCCATCCTCAACGCGAACGGGCTGCCCACGGCCCGCGCCCGGCTGCTGACCCAGGCCGAGGAGGTCAAGGACCTCCGCTTCCCGCTGTTCGTCAAGCCGAACGCCGAAGACGCCAGCCTGGGCATTCACGCCGAGTCGGTCGTCGCCGACCAGGCCGGCCTTCTCCGCCAGGTCGACCGGCTGCTCCGCACCTATCAGCAGCCCGTCCTGGTCGAAGAGTTCATCGACGGCCGCGAGTTCAACGTCGCCGTCATGGAAAACCACGAGATCCAGGCGTTGCCCGTCTCGGAGATCGATTTCTCGGGCATGCCGGCCTCGGCCCCCCGCATCTGCAGCTACGAGGCCAAATGGTTCGAGGACCACGAATACTATACTCATACCGTGCCGATCTGTCCGGCCAAGATCCCGGACGGGACGCGGGACAAGCTTCAGGCCGCCGCGATCGGCGCCTTCCGGGCGACCGGCTGCCGCGATTACGCGCGCGTCGACTTCCGGATGGACAAGGACGGCAACCCGGCCATCCTCGAGGTCAACCCCAACCCCGATATCTCGCTCAACGCGGGCTATGCCCGGGCCCTGAAGGCGTTCGGGCTCGACTACAAGCTGTTCTGGCATCAGCTCCTCGACAACGCGCTGCGGCGAAAGAAGGCGGCATGATCCGGCCCCTGACCCGGAACGACCGGGAGGCCGTCCTCCGCCTCCTCGCCGGCACGGGCATGTTCACGGAGGCGGAGATCGCGGTCGCCGAGGAGCAGCTCGATATTTTCCTGACCCAGCCCGCCCAGAAGGACTACGACATCGTCGTCGTCGCGGACGAAGCCGGCGGCGTCGCCGGTTTTCTGTCTTGGGGGCCGACCCCGCTGACCGAAGGGACCTACGACCTGTATTGGATGGCGGTCGCCCCCAATCGTCAGGGCCGGGGCTACGGCAAGGCGCTCGTCCGCTGGCTCGAAGACCGGGCCCGGGCCGCGAACGGGCGCCTGATCGTCATCGAGACGTCGTCCCAGCCGAAGTACCACCCGACCCGCGCCTTCTATCTCGGGCTCGGGTACAACGAGGCGGCGCGCATCCCCGACTTTTACAAGCCGGGGGACGCCCGCGTCATCTACACCAAGGAATTGGTCCAGGAGTGAAGGATGTCCCTACCGGAATGGCGGAATCAGTTGAAGGGCAGCCTGAGGACGGCGGCCGAGATCGCTCGGACGTTCGACCTCGACCTCGACGAGGTCAAGCGGATTGCCCGCCAGTTTAAAATCCAGATCACTCCGTACTACGCGAGCCTGATCAAGCGCAAGGGCGACCCGATCTGGCGGCAGATCGTCCCCGACCCGGCCGAGCTCGATACCGAGAGCGGCGCCATGGACCCGCTCGCCGAGGACGAGGATTCGCCCGTCCCGAGCATCGTCCACCGCTATCCCGACCGCTGCCTGTTCCTCGTCTCCCACATGTGCGCGTCCTACTGCCGCTTCTGTACGCGGAAGCGGAAGGTCGGCGACTCCTCCAAGATCCACCCCCGTCACATCGAGGAGGGGATCGACTACATCGGGGCCCACCCCGAGATCCGCGACGTCATCGTCTCGGGCGGCGACCCGCTCATGCTCAGCGATTGGCGCCTGGAGTCGATCCTGTCCAAGCTGCGGGCCATCCCCCACGTCGAGATCCTGCGCATCGGGACCCGCATCCCCTGCGTCCTGCCCCAGCGGGTGACGCCGGAGCTCGCGGCCATGTTCAAGAAGTACCACCCCCTGTTCATCAACGTCCACTTCAACCACCCCGACGAGATCACCGAGGAGTCGGGGCGCGCCCTCGGGCTGCTGGCCGACGCCGGCATCCCGCTCGGCAACCAGACCGTTTTGCTCAAGGGCGTCAACGACGACCCCGAGACGATGAAGCGTCTCATGCAGAAGCTCCTGACGGTGCGCGTCCGGCCCTATTACATCTACCAGGCGGATTACGTCCAGGGCAGCGAGCACCTGCGGACCTCGGTCGGGAAGGGTTTGGAGGTCCTCCAGGGCCTGCGCGGCTGGACGTCGGGCCTGGCCGTGCCCTATTTCGTCATCGACGCGCCCGGGGGCGGCGGCAAGATCCCGCTCATCCCCAACTACGTCGAGTCTTACGACGACAAGCGGGTCGTCCTCAGAAATTACGCCGGCGAGACCTTCGTCTACCCCCAGCCCAAGGACCGGGAGAAGGAGCGCGACGGCGAGAAGGGCCGCCGCGACAGGATCCGCCGGCGCCGGCCCTCGATCGAGCCCTGCCTGGACGTCGCCCCTCCGGTCTAAGCCGCCGGGCTGTTCCCTCCGCCAGCGGGGCGGCCGCGAACGCTAGCGGGCCGGCCGAGCCCCGTTTTCGAGGTAGGCGGACAGGCCGACGTCGACCACGATCCGAAGGGTCTCCTCGGGCGGGACGGCGCTCTTGCGGCGCAGCGATTCGAGGATGCGGATGATGGAGTAGGCGACCTCGGCCGTCTGCCCCGCTTCCTTCTGCTTCGTCTTCAGAAAGTCGATGGCGTCGAAAAGAACCGCGTTGGCCTCGCCGTACGAAATCGGCGTGCGCCGTCCGTGGAGCCGGACCCAGTCCGGACGGGCGATCGCGTCGTTGACGTGCATCAGAATGAGGTTGGTCGCCCGCCCGATGAGCTTGAGGTTGCTCGGGCTGACGTTGACCATGGTGTTCCCGACGACCTTGCCCAGCCGGGCCATGACGGCGGTCGAGTGGGCGTTGAGCGCCATCTTGAGCGCGACCTGGGGCTCGAGCCCGAGCGGATCGTCGGCGCCGGCCGGCCCGAGCCAAACCAAGGGCGCGTCCTTCGGCAAGATCCCTTGGCGGACGAGCGTGTCCCGCAGACCGGGCGCGACGCCGTCGGCGACGCCGGCGAGGATAAGGGCCGGACGCGCCTTGCGTTTGGCGAGGAGCTCCAGGAACGCGCGGAAGGGCGAACCGTCTCTGGCCAGGCTTTCGGCCTCGGCGCCGAGGGCGATCGCCACCCCCAGGTCCTCCGGCTTCGGCCCGCGCTGCCCGATGTTCGGCTCGGCGAACGAGAAGTCGTATTTTGCGGCCTGGTCGTCGCCGGCCCGCTTCAGGCTCTCGAGCGCCGCGGTCCGGAGGAAGGGATCCTCGACGTCCTCCGCGAACGGCCGCTCATAGAGCTCGGGAGAGAGCCCTCGGAAAGGCCGTCCCAAAAAGCTCCGCCAGGCGGCGTCGCGATCGGGCGCCGGCGTCCAGACCTGGAACCAGCACTTGCGCGCCGGTTCGTCGACCGTGTCCAGAGGGAAGAGCCGGAAGGTGGGGCTCCGCTCGGTCCCGTCGATGAAGACGGTGATGAGGCCGTCGCCCGCGAAATAGGCGGCGAAGCGTCCCGCCGCGTAGGTCTCGGCCTCGAGGGCGGTCAGGCCGGCGAGCGCGGGAGCGGCCTGCCTGATCCCTGCCCGGACGGCCGCGAAGCGGCCGATCCGGTCGGGCAGGGGCGTCGGCTCGAGGCCGAACCCGAGCCGGGCCATCTCCTTGGGGGAAAGGACCGTCCTCAGCGCGCCGTCCAGCGCCGTCGCCAGAGCCGTGCCGACGACCCAGGTCTCGATGGTCGTCGCCTGCATGCGCGTCGATCCCGTGATCGCCTGCGGCCCCGTGGTCAGGTTGATCTTGGTGATTCCGGGCTCGCGCAGGACGCGGCGGCTCCGTTCGAAGGGCAGGAGCCGGTCGTCGGGGTTGTTATAGATGAAGTAAAGGCGGAGCCGGCTTTCGGGCGCCGCGCTCCCGTCCGGGTCGCCCCATTGCGCCCGGGCCGCCAGGACCGTCCCGATGACCGAGGACGTTTCGCCGCCCTCGGTGACGCAGATGACGACGTCGCCCTTCCGGATGCCGCGGTCCTCGAGCTGGAGTCGGCCGATGAGCGGGAGGTCTTCGAAGCCCTCGAGCGAGCTGATCAGGGCCCGGTCGGCGCCCGTCATCTCCCCGACGAGGAGCCCCTCGACCTCCCGGCCGAAGCGGCCGACAAGCTTCGGACCGGCTTTGGAATCGGCCAGGGCCCTCCGCCAGAACGGCCGCCACAGGCCGCTTTCCATCTGCTTGGCCAGGCGTCCTGTGGCGCCGCAGCCGTAGACGTAGATCGAGCGGCCCTCGAGGATCGCCCTCTCGACGGCGCGCGCCATCTGCTCGAGCGCGGACGGGTCCGCGGCCAGGTCGCGGAGCTTGGCGACGATGTCGTCATCGACCGCGAGGATCATGTTCAGCCCGGCCGCGACGTCCTTGCGGATCCGCTCGCTCAGACTCCAGGTCGCGGGATGGCGCTGTTCGGTCAGGAGATCCTGGAGCTGGAACGGGGTCTTGTTCTGGACGTAGTCGACGGATTCGGGCGAGGCCTCGATCCCCAGCAGGCGGAGCA
>JAFGBC010000128.1 GCA_016933355.1 Candidatus Aminicenantota bacterium | reverse complement strand
CCGTTTTTTTTATCCCGGCGACGAAGCGGCCGCCCTGGACTGGGAGAGGTTCGCCGTCTACGGCGTGAAGAGAGTTGAAGGCGCCCGGAGCGACGCCGAGCTCAAGGCCGTACTCGAAGAGCTGTTTCTACCCGTCGCTCCCGCCCTGAAAATTTCGGCGGCGGGCATGAGCGCGGCCTTTACGCCGACCGGGATCACCCCCCCCGACGCGGACAAGATGAAAACGGTCGGCTGGCAGCACCAAGGCTACGGTTTCGGAGTCTCCAACGCCGTTTACCAAAGCGTCCGGCTCAACCGCAAAACCCCGCTCGCATCCGAAGAGACGTTCGGCACCATCACCCAATGTCTAGACGCGACGCCTTTCCGGGGAGGCGAGATCCGGCTCCGGGCAGCGGCCAAAGCCGTCGCCGGCAGCGGCCAGGTCTGGCTGAGGGTGGACCGGGAAAGCGACCGGCCCGGGTTCTTCGACAATATGGGCGACCGTCCCGTCCGGGTGGACCGCTGGGGCCAGCATGAGATCACGGGCCCGGTCGCGTCCGATGCGACCCAGGTCTGTTTCGGGTTCCTCTTGAGCGGGGCCGGCGAAGTGTATGCGGACGATTTCCGGATTTCCGCTCGGAAAGCGGGGAACGAGGCTTGGCAGGACGTTCCCGTCGCGAACGCCGGGTTCGAGGACGGCGCGGCGGGCCAGCCCCCCGCGCGCTGGTCGGCCAGGAAGATGCGTAACTATTCGTTCCTGGTCGCGGCGTCGGACGCGCGCGAGGGCGCGAAGAGCGTCTGCGTCAAAAGCCGCGTCGATTTCATCTCCGGCCCCCTGCCGTTCTTCTCCGCCCGGCCGAAGATCGGAGACGCCATCGCCAAGGACATCGGGTCCGGGCTCTCCTGCCTGATGCCGATCGCCCTGTACGGGAGCGATGCGCAGACCTATCCCCCGGCCCCGGCCGAGGGCCTGAGCCGGCTGAAGGCCGCCCTGGAGGCGGTCCTCCCCAAGAACCCGGCCCAGGTCAGCGGAGACGACCTCCATATCCGTCTGGCCGACATCGTCATCGCCTGGAACGTCTTCCGGCATTTCTATCCGTACTTCGACGTCGTTCCGGCCGACTGGCCGGCCGCGCTGACCGAGGCGTTGAACGCCGCCTCGGCGGACAAGACGCGCTGGGATTTCCTGAAAACCTTGAGGCGATTCACGGCCGAGCTCAAGGACGGGCATGTCCGGGTCAGTCTTCAGGGAAGCGCCGCCGAGGATTATGCCCTCCCCCTGGATTGGGAGTGGATCGAAGACAGCCTCGTCGTCACGAAAATCCTCGACCCGGCGCTCTCCGCGGTTCATGCCGGCGACGTCGTCAAAACCTGCGACGGCGTGCCGGCCCGTGAGGCCTTGGCCCGCGAAGCCCGATACATCTCGGCGGCGACGCCGGGCTGGCTGCGCTACCGTTCGCTGGCGGCCTTGAGGACGGGAGAGAAGGACAGGGCCTACCGGCTCGAAGTCGAAAACGGGAGCCGAACGCGTCCGGTCGAGCTCCGAGCCTCCCTGTCCGCCCGTCAGCATCGCGAGCGGCTGGCGTCAGACGCCGTCAAGTCCAAGGCTCTGGGCGGCGGCGTCTATTATCTGAACCTGGACCGGATCTCCTGGGAGGAGATCAGCGCCCTCATGCCCGAGCTTCAGAAAGCCGCGGCCGTCATCTGCGACCTAAGGGGCTATCCGAACGGCAACCATCTCCTGATCGGCCACCTGCTGAAAAAGGCCGACACATCCCGCTGGATGGGCATCCCCCAGATCATCCGCCCTGATTTCGAGGAGGTCGAGTATCATAAGATCGGCTGGTTCCTCGCCCCCCGCCAGCCCGCCCTGTCGGCCAGGATGATCTTCCTCTGCGACGGCCGCGCGATCAGCTACGCCGAATCCTTCCTTGGCTACATCGAAGGCTACAAGCTGGCCACGATCATCGGCCAGCCCACGGCCGGGACCAACGGCAACGTCAACACGCTGTCCCTTCCCGGAGGCTATACGGTCAGCTGGACCGGCATGCGCGTGGAGAAGATCGACGGCGGCCGGCACCACGGCGTCGGCATCGTCCCCGACATCGCCGTCGAGAGGACGATCCGCGGCGTCCGGGCCGGACGGGACGAATTCCTGGAGAAGGCCCTCGCCGTCGCTCGGCGCTGACCCCCCGGCCCCCGCTCTCGCCCCCTAAATTGACACGGGGTGGGCTTTTTGTTATAAAGTGGCAAATGTACAAGTGGTTCATCCGTAAGATCTTCGGGACCAAGACCGAGCGCGACATCAAAAAGCTCCGTCCCCTGGTCGCCGCCGTCAACGCTCTCGAACCCCGCGTCCAAGCGCTGTCCGACGCCGCGCTCAAAGCCAAGACCTCCGAGTTCAAGGCTAAGCTCGACCAGGGCGCATCCCTCGACGATGTCCTGTTCGAAGCCTTCGCCGTCGTCCGCGAGGCGTCGCGTCGCACCGTCGCCATGCGCCATTTCGACGTCCAGCTCATCGGCGGCGCCGTCCTCCACCAGGGCAAGATCGCCGAGATGAAGACGGGCGAGGGCAAGACCCTGGTCGCGACCCTGCCCGCCTACCTGAACGCCCTGGGGGGCAACGGCGTCCACATCGTGACCGTCAACGACTACCTGGCCAAGCGTGACACGGCCTGGATGGGCCCCATCTTCGGCTTCCTCGGGCTAACGGTCGGGACCATCCAGCACGAGATGAACGACCGGGACCGCTACGACGCTTACCGCTGCGACATCACCTACGGGACCAACAACGAGTTCGGGTTCGACTATCTCCGCGACAACATGAAGTTCCGGCTGTCCGACCTCGTCCAGCGCGGACACCACTACGCGATCGTCGACGAGGTCGACAGCATCCTGGTTGACGAGGCCCGGACGCCTCTGATCATCTCGGGCCCGACCGACGAATCGACCGCCCTTTACTACAAGGTGGACGGCCTCGTCCGGCGCTTCGCCAAGGACCGCCACTTCAAGGTCGACGAGAAGAGCCGGACCGTTTCGATCAGCGAGGAGGGCGTCGGCGAGGCCGAGCGGGCCCTGGGCGTTGCCAACCTCTACGACCTGGCTCACATGGATATGGTCCATGCCATCAACCAGTCGCTCAAGGCCCATTTTTTGTTCAAGCGCGACGTCGATTACATGCTCCAGGACGGCAAGGTCGTCATCGTCGACGAGTTCACCGGCCGGCTCATGCCCGGCCGCCGCTACTCGGACGGCCTCCACCAAGCCCTCGAGGCCAAGGAGAAGGTCCGGATCGAGCAGGAATACCAGACGCTGGCCTCGATCACCTTCCAGAACTACTTCCGTATGTACAAGAAGCTGGCCGGGATGACGGGCACGGCCGCGACCGAGGCGACCGAGTTCCAGACCATCTACAACCTCGACGTCGTCGAGATCCCGACCAACCAGCCGTTGATCCGGCTCGAAAATCCGGACGTCGTCTACCGGACCGGCAAAGAGAAGTGGGAGGCGGCCCTCGAGGAGATCGTCGAGCTCAACACGTCGGGCCGGCCCGTGCTGGTCGGGACGACCTCGATCGAGAAGTCCGAGCAGATGAGCGCCTTCCTCCGCCGCAAGAACGTCAAGCACGTCGTCCTCAACGCCAAGTACCACGAGATGGAGGCGACCATTATCGCCCAGGCGGGCCGGATCGGCGCCGTCACGATCGCCACGAACATGGCCGGCCGCGGCGTCGACATCCTCCTCGGCGGCAACCCCGACTTCCTGGCCAGGGAGCAGCTCAAGAGAGCGGGCCTCGATCCCCTGAAGGCGACCCAGGAGCAATGGGAGAAGGCCCTGGCCGATGCCAAGGCCGTCACCGAGGAGGAGCACCGCAAGGTCGTCGAAATGGGCGGGCTCCATATCCTGGGGACCGAGCGCCACGAGGCGCGCCGCATCGATAACCAGCTCCGGGGACGCGCCGGCCGCCAGGGCGACCCCGGCTCCTCGCGCTTCTACCTGTCCCTCGAGGACGACCTGATGCGCATCTTCGGAAGCGAGCGGATCTCGGGCCTGCTGGCCCGGATCGGCATGTCCGAAGGCGTCCCGATCGAGCACGGCATGGTCAGCCGGGCGATCGAGCGGGCCCAACGCCAGGTCGAGGGCCAGAACTTCACCATCCGCAAGCACCTCCTCGAGTACGACGACGTCATGAATAAGCAGCGGACGACGATCTACAGCCAGCGCAAGGAGATCCTGGAAGGCAAGGACCTCAAATCCTACGTCCAGGAGCTGACCGAGACGCTCGTCGACTGGATCCTGGACGCGAACGCCAACAAGGACCAGAACCCCGACGACTGGGACCTCGAGGCGCTCCAGAAAGCCGTGGGCGCCCAGTTCGGCCTCGACCTGGGCAAGCTCGGGATCGACCTGAAGGCCGTGAACTACGACGAGCTCCGCGAGGCCGTCCTCAAGCACCTGACGGCGGCCTACGAAGACAAGGAGCGGATTCTGGGGCCGGACCGGATGCGCGAGTTCGAGCGGATGATCATGCTCCAAGTCCTCGACACTCAGTGGAAGGACCATCTGTTGGGGATGGACTACCTCAAGGAGGGGATCGGGCTGCGCGGCTACGGCCAGCGCGACCCCCTGATCGAGTACAAGAAGGAAAGCTACGACATGTTCCAGGCCTTGCTCGACCGGGTCGAGGACGAGACGATCCGCTACCTGTTCCTGCTCCAACCCGTCATCGAGGAGGCGCCGCCGCCGCGCCGGGAGCAGCCGCTCTATTACCAGCGCCCCCAGGCCGGGGACGGCGGCGGGCCGCGGCCCGCCAGGCAGGTCCGCTCGATGATCCCGGGCGGCCGCAAGAAACGCCGGTAAAGGAGGGGCCATGCTCGATCTTCGCCAGCTCAAGGAAGGCTTGGCCTTCGACGACGTCCTGATCGTCCCGGCCAAGTCCGACGTCGTTCCGGTCGAGGCCTCGACGGCGACCCTCCTCAGCCGCCGGATCAAGGTCAACATCCCCCTCGTCTCGTCGGCCATGGACACGGTGACCGAGTCCAAGATGGCGATCGCCATGGCCCAGCAGGGCGGGATCGGCATCGTCCACCGCAACATGTCGATCGACCAGCAGGCCGAGGAGGTCGACAAGGTCAAGCGCTACGAGAGCGGGATGATCGTCGACCCGATCACGATGCGGCCCGGCGACCGGATCGGCCAGGCCAAGGAGGTCATGCGCAAGTACCGGATCTCGGGGGTGCCGATCACCGACGCCTCCAACAAGCTCGTCGGCATCCTGACCAACCGGGACATCCGCTTCGAAAGCCGGGATAACCTGACCATCGATAAGGTCATGACCCGCAAGCTCATCACCGTCCCGGTCGGCACGACCCTCGAGCAGGCCGAGCAGGTCTTCCACAAGCACAAGATCGAAAAGCTCCTGATGGTCGACGAAGCCCACCACCTCAAGGGCGTCATCACCTACAAGGACATCCTCAAAAAGATCCAGTACCCCGACGCCTGCAAGGACGGCCTGGGCCGGCTCCGGGTCGGGGCCGCCGTCGGCGTCGGCAAAGACGCCCTGGAGCGGGCCGGAGCCCTGATCCGGGCCGCCGTCGACGTCCTGGTCATCGACACCGCCCACGGCGTCCAGAAGCGGGTCCTGGACATGATCAAGGTCATCCGCAAGACGTTCCCGGGCCAGGAGCTTATCGCCGGCAACATCGCGACGGCCGAGGCCGCCCGCGAGCTCGTCCGCCTCGGCGTCGACGCCGTCAAGGTCGGCGTCGGCCCCGGCTCGATCTGCACGACCCGGGTCGTCTCGGGCGCCGGCGTCCCCCAGATCACGGCCATCGCCGACGTCGAAGGCATCTGCCGCGAGCGGGGCATCCCGGTCATCGCCGACGGCGGGATCAAGTTTTCGGGCGACATCGCCAAGGCGATCGCGGCCGGCGCCAGCTCCGTCATGCTCGGCAACCTCCTGGCCGGGACCGACGAATCGCCGGGCGAGGTCATCATCTACCAAGGACGGTCGTTCAAGACCTACCGGGGCATGGGCTCGATCGAGGCCATCCGCGACGGCCAAAGCCGCGACCGCTATTTCCAAGACCTTCCGGCCAGCGACGCCAAACTCGTCCCCGAGGGCATCGTCGGCCGCGTTCCCTACAAAGGCAGCGTGACGCACATCATCGCGATGATGGTCGGGGGGCTCAAGGCCGGAATGGGCTACGCGGGCTGCCGGACGATCAAGGACATGCGCCGCAAAGCCCGCTTTATCCGGATCACGCCCGCCAGCCTCAAGGAGAGCCACGTCCACGACGTGCTGATCACGAGCGAGGCGCCGAACTACCGCCTCGACTGAGGCCGACGGCCCGTCTTCAGCGGACCTCGGAGACGCGGTTCTTCGCCTCGACCAATACGACCCGGGGCATGAAAAACTCGATCTCGTCCTCTTCGAGCTGGACGTAGGTCGTGATGATGATGTGATCGCCCGGCTTGGCCTTGTGTGCGGCCGCGCCGTTGACCGAGACCAGGCCCGACCCCTTCTCTCCCTTGATCAGGTAGGTCGAGAACCGCTCCCCGTTGGCGATGTTATAGATGTCGACCCGCTCGAAAGGGATCATACCCGCGGCCGCGAGCAGGTCCTCGTCGACCTTGAGGCTCCCTTCGTAGTCGAGGTCGGCTTCGGTCACGACCGCCCGGTGTATCTTGGACTTCAGCAATGTTCGTTTCATGGCTTCACGTCTCCTTGGCTTGGATCAAAATATTGTCGATGAGCCGGGTCGAGCCGAATCGGACGGCCAGAGCGACGAGGGCCGCGCCCTCGATGCGTTCGAGCGGAAGGAGCTCGGCCGGGTCGACGACGTCGACGTATTCGACCGCGGCCAGCGGCTCGCCGCCGATCGCGCCGCGCACCGCTTCCGCGATCCGTCCGGCGTCCCGCTCCCCCGCTTCATAGAGCGCCCGGGCCCGCTCCAGGCTCCGGTAGAGGACGGGCGCGGCCGCCCGCTCCTCGGGCGATAAATAGCCGTTCCGCGAGCTCATCGCCAGCCCGTCCGTCTCGCGGACGGTGGGCCGAACCACGACCTCGAGATCCAGGTTCAGGTCCTGTGCCATCCGCCGGACGAGGACGGCCTGCTGGGCGTCCTTCTGGCCGAAGTAAGCCTCGTCGGGGCGGACGATTTCAAACAGCTTCAGGCAGACCGTAGCCACGCCCGCGAAATGGCCGGGCCGCGACCTGCCGCATAGGGGGTCCTGAAGGCCCCGGACCTCGACGCTCGTCCGGAAGCCCTCGGGATACATCTCCTCGCGCGACGGATGGAACAGGACGTCGACGCCCTCGCGCTCGAGAAGGGCTCGGTCCCGGGCCAGGTCGCGCGGGTAGCGCTCGAGGTCCTCGTCCGGGCCGAACTGGGCCGGATTGACGAAGATGCTGACCACGGTCCGGTCCGCCCGGGCCTTAGACGCCCGGACCAGGCTCAGATGGCCTTCGTGAAGGAAGCCCATGGTCGGCACGAAGCCGACGCTCTGGCCGACCGTCCGGAAATTGCGGACGGCCGTCCGCATCGCCCGAATCGTCTCGATGAGAATCATGAGACCTTCCCCCTTCCGGCCGCGCCGCGCCCCGTCGTCCGGGCGGGCCGGGCGGCCGCGTGATAGGAATGGGCGTCGTCGGGATACGCGCCGCGCCGCACGTCCTCCGCGTAGCGGCGGACGGCGCCGCCGATGACCCCGGCCAGGTTCGCGTAGGTCCGGACGTACTTGGGAAGCGGTTCGGTTCCGAACCCGAGGAGGTCGTGGAAGACGAGGATTTGTCCGTCGCAGTCCGGCCCGGCGCCGATCCCGATCGTCGGCACCGACAGGTCGCGGGTGATCCGGCGCCCCAGCTCGGCCGGAACGCACTCGAGGACGACGGCGAAGGCGCCCGCCTTGGCCAGGGCGGACGCCTCGCGCCGGATCCGTGCCGCCTCGCCCGTCTCCTTGCCCTTGACCTTGTACTGCCCGAAGCGGTGGATGGATTGGGGCGTCAGGCCGACGTGGCCCATGACGGGAATCTCGGCCTCGACCAGGGCCCGGACGAGCCTCAGCCGGGCCGGCGTCGCGCCCTCGATCTTGACCCCGGCCGCGCCGGCCTCCTTCAGGAAGCGCGAGGCGTTGCGGATCGTCTCGCCCTCCGAGAGATGGAAGGAGAAATAGGGCATGTCGGCGATGACCAGGGACCGGCGGCAGGCCCGCGTCACGGCCTTGGCGTGATGGACCATCTCGTCCATCGTGACCGGGATCGTGTTGGGATAGCCCAGGACGACCATGCCCAGGGAGTCGCCGACCAGGATCAGGTCGACGCCGGCCCGCTCGACGAGGGCGGCCTGGGGATAGTCGTAGGCGGTCAGGGCGACGATCCTGGTCCCGGCCGCCTTCATAGCGCGGAGAGACGGAATGGTGACTCGCGTCGTCGCGTTGTCGCTCATCGGCTCGCGTCCTTTCTCCCCATCCCGGCTTGCGGCCCCGGGATTGGGGTAAAGTCTGGATTCAGCCTTTCGGAATGGTCCGACCGCCGCTCCGGCTGAGGGGGACGTAGAAGAGAGGGCTCTTCTTGACCAGCTTGACCTGGTCCAGGATCTCGAGGACGTCCTCCTCTCGGCCGAAGTCCAGCTCGTCGGCCTTGACGACCAGGAGCGGCGTCGCCTGATAGTTGAAGAAGAAGTAGTCGAAGGCCTCGACGATGTTTTCCAGGTACTTCTCGGAGATGCCTTTCTCGAGCAGGTTTCCGTCCCGGGCGATGCGCTTGATCAGGGTCGGGACCGAGATCTGGAGATAGACGACGAAGTCGGGCCGCGGCACCCGCTCGGAGAGGATCGCGTAGATCCGCTCGTAGACGACGAGCTCGTCGTCGGTCAGCGTCTGGTAGGCGAAAACCTTGTCCTTGTCGAACATGTAATCGCAAACGATCCAGTCCTCGAAGAGCTCGCGCTGGACGAGGCGGGACTGCTGGTGGTAGCGGTTGATGAGAAAGACGAGCTGAGCCAGGAAGGACGCGCCCTCCTTCTCGTCGTAGAAGTCCTTGAGATAGGGGTTGTCCCCCTTATCGAGGACGACCCGGGCGTTCAGGCGCTGGGCGAGCAGGCCGGCGAGCTTGGTCTTGCCGGACTTGAAGACGCCCTCGACGGCGATGTGCCGGTAGGGGATCTCCTCGCGCAGGGCCCTGATGGTCATGGCTGCGTGCGCCGGGCTCGGTACTCGCCCTCGATCCAGGCGTAAGTCTTGGCCATGCCTTCGCGCAGGCGGATGCCGGGCTCCCAGCCCAGGAGCTTTCGGATGAGGGTGTTGTCGCTGTTCCGTCCGTTGACGCCCTTGGGCGCCTTCAGGTTGTAGCGCCGCTCGAGCTTGACGCCGGCGATGTCCTCGACGATGTCCACCAGCTCGTTGACGGTCACGAGCTCGTTCGACCCCAGGTTGATCGGGTCGAGGATGTCGCTGTCCATGATCATCTGGACGCCCTTGAGGCAGTCGTCGATGTACATGAAGCTCCGGGTCTGGCGGCCGTCCCCCCAGATCTCGATCCAATCGCGCCCCAGGGCCTTGGCTTCGATGACCTTCCGGCTGATGGCCGCCGGCGCTTTCTCGCGCCCCCCGTCCCAAGTTCCGCTGGGGCCGTAGACGTTATGGAAGCGGGCGACCCGCGTCATCAGCCCGAAATCCTCCCGGAAATGGCGGCACATCCGCTCCGAGAAGAGCTTTTCCCAGCCGTAGCCGTCCTCAGGCATGGCCGGATAGGCGTCCTCCTCCTTGAGGGGGACGACGGCCTCGCTCCTCTGCTTGTCGGCGTTGTAGACGCAGGCGGACGACGAGTAGAAAAAGCGGTCGACCTTGGCCCGGAGGGCCGCCTGGAGCATGTGCGT
>JAFGBC010000127.1 GCA_016933355.1 Candidatus Aminicenantota bacterium | reverse complement strand
GCGGCGGCCCCTGTGCTATAGTTTTTGCGCCTGGTCAAATCCGCTGAGGGAGGACGCGCCATGACGCATAAGATCGGACTCGTCGGCTGCGGCACGGTCGGACAGGGCCTGCTCGAAATCCTGGACCGGAAAGCGGCCGAGCTCCGCGACAAGCACGGTTTCGAAGCCAAGGTCGTCGCGATCAGCGACAAGCTCAAGGGCTCGGTCCTGGCCCCTGACGGCGTGGACATCAAGGCCGTCCTGACCGTGCTCGGCGCCGGGAAGACCCTCGACGCCTACCCGGGCGGAAAGGGTCCGGCCGACACGCCGGACCCCCTCGAGATGATCGAACGCTGCGGCGCCGACATGATCGCCGAGATGACCTACACGGACATCCAGACCGGAGAGCCGGCCACGAGCTACATCAAGAAGGCCCTCCAGACCGGGAAGAACGTCGCGACCTCGAACAAGGGCCCGGCCGCCCTCCACTATGCCGCGCTCAAGAGCCTGGCCCGCGTCCACGGGGTCCAGTTCCGGATCGAGGGCACCGTCATGAGCGGGACGCCCGTCTTCCATCTCGCCGAGTCCGGGCTGGCCGGAAACGAGGTCCGCGAGGTCCTGGGCATCCTCAACGGCACGACGAACTTCATCCTGTCCAAGATGGAGCTGGACGACATGGACTACGGAGAAGCCCTCAAGCTCGCCCAGAAGCTAGGATACGCCGAGGCCGACCCGACCGCCGACGTCGAGGGCTTCGACGCGGCCGGCAAGGTCGTCATTCTCTCCAACGTGCTCCTGGGCGGCTCGGTCGCGCCGGCCGACGTCAAGCGGGAGGGGATCAGCGCCATCACCCGCGACATGGTCAAGGAGGCCAAGGCCCAGGGCTTCCGCTACAAGCTCATCGGCCGCGCGGCCAAGGAGGGCGGAAAGGTCGCGGCATCGGTCGCGCCCCGCAAGCTCCCCCTGACCGACCCCCTGGCCGGCATCATGGGCGCCCAGAACGCCCTGACCTTCGACACCGATTTGATGGGAAAAGTCACTATACAGGGCGCGGGGGCGGGTCGGATCGAAACGGGCTTTTCCATCCTATCCGACCTGCTGGCCATCCACCGCAGCCAGGCCGATTAGCGGGCCGGCCGGGGGAAAGACGCCCCGTCCGCGTTCCGCGGCCGCCGGCTATAGAGGCACCATGAGCGATCAGCCGACCTACGGTCCCGATGTCCAGGCGTACATCGACCGGGCCAAAATCCTCCTCGCCGAGCGGGCGGCCGTCTTGGCCCGCGCCCGGACGATGAAGTTCGACACCCTGGCCGTCCACGGCCTGTACACGGTCGAGGAAGCCCTCCGGCTGAACCAGGGCGCGATCATCGAACCCGTCTATTTCTCGACGTCGCAGGCGTACCGCGACGCCGCCGAGCTCGAAGCCGCCCTCGCCTATTTGATTCCGACCTGGTGCTACACCCGGATCGCGAACCCGACGACGACCTACCTGGAAGAAACGCTGGCCCTACTCGAAGGCTACGGGACCGGCCTGGACACCTCGTGCTGCGTCACGGCGTCGGGCTTGGCGGCCATCGTCCTGGCGACCGACCCCTTCGTCATCCGGCCGGAGGGCGGCTCCCAACGCGTCAACTTCGTCTCCTCGATCCAGGTCTACGGAGGCACTTTCCAGCATTTCTCGGTCCGCCTCATGGGGGAGCGCGGCGTCGAATGCCGATGGGTTCTCCAGCCTTCGGATATCGGGGAGTGGGCGGCCCGGGTCGACGAGGACACGCGCTTCCTGTTCATGGAGGCTCCCAGCAATCCCCAGCAGTCCTTCGCCGACCTCAAGGCCCTGGCCGGCCTCGCCCATCGCTGGGAGATTCCCCTCATCGTCGACGCGACCTGCGCGACCCCGGCCCTGATGCGGCCCCTGGCCCACGGCGCCGACATCGTCGTCCAATCCCTGACCAAGTCCGCCACGATGGGCGGGTCGGCCGTCGCCGGCGCCCTCGTCAGCCGCAAGCCGATCGTCACCAAGCTGGGCCGCGACAACCCCCTGTTCCGAGAAGACTTCGCCCAGTACGTCAAGCTCTATCCCTACCGGGACAGCGGGGCCGCGCCGTCGCCCCTCAACGCGTTCCTCGTTTCGAACGACCTCCGGACGCTCCGCTCCAAGATGGACCTCGTCAGCCTCAACTGCCAGAAGGTCGCCGAGTTCCTGCGGACGCACCCGCGGGTCTACCAGGTCGACTATCTCGGCCTGCCGGACCATCCCCTTCACGGCATCGCCGGAACCCACATGAAGCTCGTCGATTCCGACGACGGGACGGGGAACGAAGTCAACCGCTACGGGCACTTGATGGGCTTTCGCGTCGACGGCCCTCCCGAGAACGCCCGCAAGGTCTTCGACCGATTCCGGATGATCTACCGGGCCACCGACCTGGGCCGGATCAAGAGCGTCGCGACCATCCCGGCCATCTCGACCCACCAGCAGCAGGGGGAGGAGGCGCGGCGGCTGGCCGACATCCCGCCCCAGCTCATCCGGCTCTGCGTCGGCGCCGAGCATCCCGACGACGTCATGGCCGACCTCGACCAGGCGCTGGCCGCGCTCTGAGGCCGGCCGGTTCGGTTGAATTTTCGGGAGGCTTCATCTACAATGGCCCCGCCATGGACAAAATCCGGATTCAGGGGGACCACGCGCTCCGGCTCAAGGGCGAAGTCCGGATCGGCGGCGCCAAGAACGCCGTCCTGCCCGCCATCGCCGCCTCGCTCCTGACCAGCGAGGAGGTCCGCCTCGGGAACGTCCCCCGGGTCAAGGACGTCTTCACCTTCCTCGATCTCGTCCGGGAGATGGGCGCCGTCGGCGACCTGGCCGCCAACACCCTGAGCCTCCGGGTCCGGGACTTGTCCTCGGACGAGGCCGCTTACGCCCTGGTCCGGGCCATGCGCGCCTCGATCCTCGTCCTCGGCCCCCTGCTGGCCCGCCACGGCAAGGCCGTCGTCGCTCTGCCCGGCGGCTGCGCCATCGGGTCGCGGCCGATCGACCTTCACATCAACGGCCTTCAGCGGCTGGGGGCGACGATCAGCCTCGAGCACGGCTACATCCGGGCTTCGGCCGACCGCCTGCGCGGCGCCGAGATCGCCTTCGAGAAGAAGACCGTGACCGGGACCGAGAACCTCGTCATGGCGGCCACTCTGGCCGAGGGCAAGACCGTCCTGAGCAACTGCGCCGTCGAGCCCGAGGTCAGCGACCTGTGCGTCCTGCTCGTCAAGATGGGCGCCCGGATCGAGGGTATCGGCGAGGAAATGATTCGGATCTCCGGCGTCGCCGAGCTGGGCGGCGCCTTCCACGACATCATCCCCGACCGGATCGAGGCCGGGACGTTCCTGGCGGCCGGGGGCATGACCCGGGGCGACCTCGTCCTGACCGGCGTCCGGCCCGACCACATGACGACGGTCATCGAGCGGCTTCGCTTCTCGGGGATCGCGATCGACCCGGCCGGGAGCGACGGCCTCCATATCGTCGCCGGCCCGGTCATCAGGCCCCAGGACATCACGACCTCGCCCTATCCCGGCTTCCCGACCGATATGCAGGCCCAGTTCATGGCCATGATGACCCAGGCCGAGGGGACATCCATCATCACCGAGACGATCTTCGACCGCCGCTTCGGCCACGTCAACGAGCTGCTCCGGCTCGGCGCCAACATCGAGGTCGCCGGCGACAAGGCCGTCGTCCGGGGCAAGACGCTCCTGAGCGGCGCCGAAACGATCGCCACCGACCTCCGGGCCTCGGCCTGCCTCGTCCTGGCCGGCCTGGTCGCGAGCGGCGAGACCGTCATCAACGAGGCCGAGCACCTCGACCGGGGCTACGAGCGGATCGAGGATAAGCTCAAGGCCCTGGGCGCCCGGATCGAGCGGATCTCGGACAGGAAATAAGGAGGACCGGCATGGAGGCCTGTCTCTTCTGCAAAATCGCCGCGGGCGAGATTCCGGCCCGGATCGTCTACCGGAGCGAGCGGGTCCTCGCCTTCGAGGACATCCGCCCCCAGGCGCCCCACCATATCCTGATCATCCCCCGGGAGCATTATGCTTCGCTCGAGGAGTTCCCGGAGGACGGGGGATCGCTCCTCGCCGAAGTCCTGCTGGCGGCGCGCGCGATCGCCCGCGAACGGGGAATCTCCTCCTCGGGCTACCGGATCGTCCTCAACACGGGCCGGGACTCGGGCAGGAGGTCTTCCACATCCACTTCCATCTCCTCGGCGGCCGGCGGATGACCTGGCCGCCCGGATGATCCGGCGTCCCCTCCCGCTCCCGCGCGTCTGATGTCCTACATCGTCGACGGCAGCAACGTCCTGGGCCGCGCCGGCCGCTCGGTTCGCGACCCCGCGGAGAAGATGGACCTGGCCCGCCGCCTCTCCCTCTTCCAGCGCCAGACCCGGGCTCGCGTGATCCTCGTTTTCGACGGCCCGGCCGACGCGGCGCTCGAGACGCCGCCGCCCTCGCCCGGCCTGCGGACGCTGTCCATCCTGTTCCCGCCCGATGGCTGTCCCGCCGACGACCTCATCCGGGACATCCTCGACGGGCGGAGGGACAACCGGGACGTCGTTTTGGTGACCTCGGACCGCGAGCTCTCCGCATACGGACGACGGCGCGGGGCGCGGGTCTCGGCCTGCGCCGCGTTCGCCCGCGAGCTCCGCGGCGTCCTACGGGACTTCCATCGCGCGCGCGCCTCGCGCAAGCCGGAGACCAAGCCCCCCAGCGGCCTCGACCTCCGGCTCTGGCTCGACGTGTTCAAGGACGCCCGTTGATGCGGACGCGCGTGGCTGTTCTCGGCGCCGGGAGAGTGGGGACGTCGCTGGGCGCCGCCCTCCGCCGCGCCGGCTGGAATGTCGCGTCCGTGGCCTGCCGCCGGAGCGCGTCGGCCCGGGAGAGCGCCCGGCTCATCGGCGGCGGGGCGGCGCCTTTCACCGACATCCGCGCGGCCGCGGAGCGCGGCGACGTCGTGTTCCTCTGTCTTCCCGACCGCGAGATCGCCGGCGCGGCCCGCCGGCTTGGAGCCTCATCCGCCCGCTGGGACGGAAAGGCGGTCTTCCATACCGGCGGCGCGCTCCCGGCTTCGGCCCTGGCCCCGCTGCGCAAGCGGGGAGCGGCCGTCGCCTCGTTCCATCCCGTTCGCTCCTTTCCGGTGAAGGACGCGAGCGGACGGCTCTTCGCCGGCGTCAGCGTCGCCCTGGAAGGCGACCCGAAGGCCGCGGCCGTGGGCGCCCGCATCGTCAAAGCGCTGGGCGGGCGGACCCTGCGCCTTCGCCCGGAGCAGAAGGAGGCCTTCCACGCCGCCTGCGCCGTAGTGTCCAACTATCTCGTCGTCCTCCTCGATACGGCCGAGGCGACGCTCGTTCGGGCGGGGATCAAGGACCGGAACGCCGTCCGCGCCCTGCGCGACCTCGCGCAAGGAACTTTACGGAATGTAAATTCCGTTGACACGCGGCGGGCGCTGACCGGACCGATCGTCCGGGGCGACGCCGAAACGGTCGGCCGCCATCTTCGGGCTTTGCGCGGGAGTCCGCGCCATCGGGAGGTCTATGTTGCCCTGGGCCGGGCCGCCCTCGACCTGGCCGAGCGGCGCGGGCTTCCGGCGGACCGCGTCAGGGCATTGAGGTCGCGGCTGGGAGAAAGACGACCTCTTCCTCGAGCGCGACGCCGGACGTCGTCCTGACCCGCTCCTTGAGCTCGGCCGCCAGCCGCCGCACGTCGCGCGCCGTCGCCCGCCCCAGGTTGATGATAAAGTTCGCGTGGCCTTCGAAGACGGCGGCGTCCCCAACCCGGAGGCCTTTGGCGCCGGCCTGCTCCAGGAGCCGGCCGGCGGCCAGCTTCGTCCCGTCGGAGAGGACGGGGTTCTTGAAATAGCTCCCGGCGCAGGCCGTGCCCGGACAGGGGTGCTTTCCGCTCCGGGACTTCAGGAAATCCCGGATCCGGCGCCCGATCGCGGCCGGGTCCTCCGGCTCGACCCGGAAGCGGGCCTCCAGGACGATGTCATGGACGTCTTTGAGGCGGGAGCGCCGGTAGGAAAAG
>JAFGBC010000015.1 GCA_016933355.1 Candidatus Aminicenantota bacterium | reverse complement strand
TTTTCCGCCGAGCGGGACGAGGACCTTGGCGGCGTCCGTCTTCATCCGCGTGCCCTTCCCGGCCGCCAGGATAACCGCCGCGGTCTCGCTTCGGCGCGGCTCGCCGCTCATGGCGACATGATAGCCGAACGCCTCCACCGCATCAACCGCCCGGCATTTAAAACAAATTCTGGGGACACCATACTCAATTATTTGAGCCTGTCCCGAAGATGCATGACGGCATAGGTCCGCTCGTGGATTATGCAAAATAATTCAGTATGGTGTCCCCAGAATTATTCCGGCGCTTGTGGAGGCTCGCGAAAACAGATACACTTCTTGAGTAAGGATCGTCAAGGGAGAGACGCCGTGAAAAGGAAAAGGCGGGCCGTAATCCTCCCGGCCCTCGCCGCCGCGCTTGCCCTCCTCGCTTCGGTTTCGTGCAGGCCGGGCAAGGCCCCGGAAGCGGACAAGGAAGCCGCCGAAGCCGAGACCGCCGGCGCCCCGCAGCTCATCCCGACCGCCGTAGAGCCGTTCTACTCGACGCTCGAACCTCCGGCCGCCCGCCTGACCCTCGAAGGCCATCAGGGCGACGTCAGCGCGCTCGCCTTCACGCCGGACGGCGGAATCCTGATCTCGGTCAGCTACGGCGACGGGACGATCCGGACCTGGGACCCGCTCGACGGCCGCGAGGTGTCGTCGGTCCCGACCCCGAGCCGCGTCCGGTCCATCGCGCTCGACGCCGGCCGCAACAGGCTTCTGGCCGCGGACGCCGCGGGCGCCGTCACGACCTACGCGCTCGAGGAGGGCGCGATCGGCCCCGTCATCGCCACCCTCAAGAACGCCGGCGACGCGATCGCCCTCAGCCCGGACGGGCGGCTCCTGGCCGTGACGGCCTTCCGCAAACCCGTCGACGTCTGGGAGGTCGAGTCGAGCGCCATCCTCAGGACGCTCGAGGGAGCTTTCGACGCCCGGCTCCTCGCCTATGATCCGGCCGGGAAAAGGCTGGCCGGCGCCGGACGGGCGAACGCCGTCGCCCTCTGGAGCGTCGGCCGCTGGACGCCGCGGGTCGCGCGCACGGGCCGGGACGCCGAAAGCGCCTCGGCCGTTTCGCTTGATTTCAGCCCCGACGGCCGGTATCTGGCGGCCGGGTTCGACGACGGCGGCATCGTCGTCCTCGACGCTAAGTCCGGGAAGCCGCTCCGCGGCTGGTCCGTTCCGGACGCGCCCACCCGCTCCGTCCGCTTCAGTCCGGACGGCGGGTCGCTCGCGACCGCCCACCAGGACAAGGCGGTTTACATCTGGGAGCGGGCGACCGGCGCGCTCCAAGCGAAGCTCGAAGGCCACGCCCGCCCGCCCGTCAGCCTGGCCTTCAGCCGGGACGGCCGCCTCTTGGCCAGCGGCGGCGAAGACGCCAAGATCATTCTCTGGAGGGCCAGTCCGCCGGCCCCGGCCGCCGGGGAGGGCGAGGAGGAGGCCGCGCCGGTCGAGCCGGCCGCCGACGAAACGGTTGAAGAAGAAACACCGGAGGACTCCGGCGAAACCGCGTCGGCCGCGGCGCCCGAATTCCTAGTCTTCGAGAAACGGACCAACCTCATCAAGAACCCGAGCGCGAACCGCGGGACGAGAGACTGGCAGCCGGACGGCGAGGCCGCGGTCGACCGGACCGAGGACGGCGACCCCTATTTCTCGGTCCGGAACGGCGGCTCGCTCCGCCAGGTCGTCGACATCTCGGGCTCGACGGGACGGACCGTCCTGGTCATCGCCCTCGCGGCCTGCGAGCGGATCGGCACGGGCGGCGACCGGACCGACCTCCCCCTCCTCTCGGGCGAGATGGCGAGCGCCGAGGACGACCGCGACCTGACCGCCCGCCTTACGGCCAAGACCATGCTTCACGCCGTCCGGACGCCCGGCGAATGGGGCGCCGTCTGGGGCGCCTACCGCATCCCGCCCGGCACCGGGAGCGTCCGGCTCTACCTGGGCCAGGCCCGGGGCGCGGCCCCGCACGACGGCTCGGCGGCCTGGTTCGACGACGTCGGCGTCTTCCTGTTCGATTCGGACGAGGAAGCGCGCGCCTTCGTGCCGCTCTACGAAAAACGCTATATGCCCTAATCCTGCTTGACCGGACAAAGGAGAACGGGCCCCCCTGATAACATTACGCAACGTTGGGCCGAGGGGAGGATGGCGAAGAAGGCCGTATGAGAGCCGGAGCGGGCAGGGACCAAATGAGGACTAGAGTCTTCATTCGGGAGCGGAGGCTCGAATCGAGTGAAGCTTTCCTCGCCGGGGAAAGCGAACGCGCCTTCGAGCCATCCTGCCCCGAGCCCACCCGAGGAGAAAGAGCGCCTCTGGCGATTTTGACCGGAATCGGGAGCGAAGACCGCTTCCATAGTCCTAAACATCACGAAATTAGCGAGACTCGCGCGCCGCTTTTTTTTCTTGGCAATTCCGGAAGGGATGGATAGAATTGTCCTGATATCCGGAGGCGCGACCGCGTGACCATCAAGCCCAAGCTGACAACCTTCGACCTGACCATGATCGTGGTCAGTCTCGTCATCGGCATCGGGATCTTCCGGACGCCGGCCATGGTCGCGTCTTCGACCCGGACGCCGCTCCTGTTCCTGGCGGCCTGGGGACTGGGCGGCCTGATCAGCCTGATGGGCGCGCTGACCTTCGCCGAGATCGGGGCCCGCTTCCCCGCGCCCGGCGCGTTCTACAAGGTCGTCGCCGTCAACGCCGGCTCCGTCCCGGCCTTCCTGCTCAACTGGACGAACGTCCTGATGGTCAACGGGGCGGGCGGCGCGGCCGTAGCCATCATCGGCGCCGAATACCTGACCCCGCTCTTCCTGCCCGAGCGGCTCCGGACCCAGCTCGCCGTCCAGCTCACGGCGGCCGGGCTGATGCTCGTCCTGCTCGTCATCAACTACCTGGGGATCAAGACGGGCGCCTGGGCCCAGAACGTCCTCAGCCTGCTCAAGGTCGTCCTCATCGGCGGCCTGGCCCTGGCCGGCCTCGCCGCCGGGGCCCCGGCCGCGACCTCCGGCGCCCTTCCCTTCGAGCGGCCGTGGTGGGTCGGGCTCGCGATCGGGTTCATCTCGGTCTTCTACACCTACGGCGGCTACCAGTGCACGATCAACTTCGGGGCCGACATCCGGGGGGCGAAGCGCAACATGCCGCGCGCCATCCTGGCCGGGATCGCCGTCATCATCGCCTGCTACCTGCTCATCAACGCCGCCTACCTCAAGGTCCTGGGGCTGCCCGGCGTCGCGGGCGCCAAGCTCGTGGCCGCCGAGACCGCCCGCGCCCTGTTCGGCCCCGGCGGCGCCCTGCTCGTTTCGGCGGCCATCTTCCTCTCGGCCATGGGATTCCTCAACGTCACGCTGATGCAGATCCCGCGCGCCTACTACGCCATGGCCGAGGACCGGACACTGCCGCCCTTCTTCCGCCGCGTCAACCCGCGCACCCAGACCCAGGAGTACGGGCTCCTGTTCCTGGGCGGCGTCATTCTCGTTTTGATCTTTTTTCTGGGCACCTTCGAGAAGATCGTCAGCTATGTGATGTTCCTCGACAGCCTCGCCATCGCGGTCGTCGCCGCGATGGTTTTCGCGCTCCGGCGGCGGGCCCGGCGCGAGGGGACCGTCTACGACGGCTACCGCGTCCCCTTCTATCCCGTCCTGCCCGCCGTCTTCGTCGTCTTCCTCGTCGGGATCTCCTTGAACGTGCTGCTGACCCAGACGCGGGAGGCCTTGATCGGCGCCGTCATGCTCGCTACGGGTCTCCCCGCTTTTTACGGCATGAGGCGCTGGTACTCCGGAAGGAGGCCGAAGCCGTGACGCCGGAGAAGCGCCGGCCGTCCGCACCGTTCCCGCGCCGGCGCCGTCGCGCGACGCCCGAGGCGCGGCCGGACGCCGGCCTCGCGCGCGTCGTCGCGTCCGCCCTCGTTCTCCTCCTCTTCGCATCGGCGGCTTGCTCCGGCAAGGGAGGCCTGTCCTTCAAGCGCGAGGCCGCGCCTGCGCCCCTCGACGCCGCCGTGCTCGACGCCTGCACCGTCGATTTCCGCTATGCCCCGGCCGCCTGGCAGTCCACGATCGGCCTGCCCGACGATGCGCTCAAGACGCTGCTGTCCGACGACGGGACCCTCCTCTACGATTATCGAGGCGGCGAGACGCCGGGGTTCGCGACGCGGATCTCGGTCGCCGTCAGGGATTTCAGGCCGGCGCGGACGGTTCAGGCGATGCCCGACGCCCGCGTCCCCGTCGTCGAGACCGCGCTCCTCGACGCGGAGGGCCGGGAGCGCTGTTCCTGGAAAGCCATGGCCGTCGTCCCCGGCGACGACCAGGAGCTCCCCGGCTTCTTGCCGCGCGACATCGCGGCGGGAGCGCCGCGGCCGCGCGGCGATCTCCTCGTCGTCCGCAAACCGGGCGCCGAGGGCGCGATTGAAATCCGGGTCGAGGCCGAAGGTCAATTCACGTTCAAGCGCCGCGACCTCGGCCTCTACCGCGACGGCCGCCGCTTCCTGAGCGCGAGCGCTCCCTGGGAGCTCTTTGTTCCCTCGGCGAACGAGGCCGTCCTCGTCTTCCCGCCCTCCGTCGAGCAGCTGGCCGTCTATGTCGCCCACGGCTACGACGCGGGAGACGTCGACACGGGTTGGGCGGCCGTCCAGGAGCGGCGCGCCGCGGCCTACTGGCATGCCCTTCCTTTGCCCTATAACGTCATCCGGGTCGCTGACCCCGACGTCCAGGACCTCATCGACGCCTCCATCCGCAACATTTACCAGTCGCGCGAGGTCAAGGAGGGGCTCCCCGTCTTCCAGGTCGGGCCGACCTGCTACCGCGGGCTGTGGGTCGTGGACGGCTGCTTCATTCTCGAGGCCATGACGTTCCTCGGAAGGAGCGGCGAGGCTCGGATGGGGATTCGCCACCTCCTGACGCGGCAGAAGCCGGACGGGTCGTTCGAGATCCTCGACAAGTACTGGAAGGAGAACGGGATCGTCCTCTATCTCCTTTACCGACACGCCCTGCTGACCCGGGACGTGGCCTGGCTCCGGAGGAACTGGGAGACCGTCCGCCGGGTCGTCGAAGTCATCCGCCGGCTGCGGCGCGAGAGCCGGGCGAACCCGAACGCGCCCGAGGCCGGCCTGATGCCCGCCGGCTTTCCCGACGGCGGGATCGGCGGCGTCGTCCCCGAATACACGAACGTCTACTGGAACCTGGCCGGGCTCAAGGCGGCCGTCGAGGCCGCCCGCCTCGTCGGCGCGGCCGAGCTCGAGGACTGGGAGGCCGAATACGAGGATTTCCTGGAGACGTTTAGGAGGGCGGCGAAGCGGGATTCCAGACCGATCGACGGAAAGATGTCGTATCTTCCGATCCTGATGAGGCCGGACCCGGCGGTCGCTCCCGTGCGCGGACAGTGGGCGTTCTGCCATGCCGTCTATCCGGGCAAGCTCTTCGACGTCCGTGATCCGTTGGCCCTGGGGACGATGGCGCTGCTCGAGCGGAGCGAGGCCGAAGGGCTGGTCTTGGGCACGGGCTGGATGCCCGACGGCATCTGGAATTATTTCGCGTCGTTCTACGGGCACGCCCAGCTCTGGCTAGGCCGCGGCGAGAAGGCCGCCCGTATCCTTTACGCCTTCGCGAATCACGCCTCTCCGCTCCGGGCCTGGCGCGAGGAGCAGCCGCCGCGGGGGAAGGACACGGAGAGGCGATTCGTCGGGGACATGCCTCACAACTGGGCGAGCGCCGAGTTCATCCGCCTCGTCCGGAACCTCGTCGTGCTCGAGCGCGGGCGCGAGCTCCATCTCCTCGAGGGGATCCCGCGGACGTGGCTGGCGGCCGGCGCGACGACCGAGCTCAAAGGCGTGGCGACCGATTTCGGGCCGGTCTCCCTCCTGCTCCGCGTCGACGACGACGGCCGCCACGCGACGCTCCGGGTCGAGAAGCCCCCGGGCGCCGACATGAAGCGGATCGTCATCCACCTCGGCGCCTGGGCCGGCGCCGCCAAGCCCGAGGTCACGGCCGAGGACGGCCTCATCGAAGCCGTCCTCCCTCTGGTAAGGTAACGATTGTGATGTGAATCCATGACCAGCCAAGAGCGGTTCGTCGCGGCGCTCGCTCACAAGGAGCCCGACGCTATCCCGGTCGATTTCGGCGCGACAGCGGTCA
>JAFGBC010000126.1 GCA_016933355.1 Candidatus Aminicenantota bacterium | reverse complement strand
CTTCGGCCCCCCGCCCCCTAAGGAAAAGGAGGGCCCGCTCGAAAAGGCGCGGCCCGATCCCCCGCCCCCGCGCTTCCCGGCGGACGACCAATTCGCCGATGAAGCCGGAGCGACGGTAGGCGACGGCAACGATAATCCCGGCGGGACGCCCGTCGAGCTCCGCGACGAAGCAGCCGGACGGATCGTAGTCGCGCGCCGCCGCGAAGGCCTCCCGCGTCTCGCTGGTCCAGCCTTCGAGCGCGGTCGATTCGGCGGCAAAGTCCAGGTCCGACTCGCGCAGGCTCCGGATCGTCAGGGACATCGGGACTCAACGGGGCCGGTGGCAACGGGTGCAGTCGATCGGAAGGTGGGCATGGGGGATCCCGCGGAAATAATCGCGATCGGCGTAGATATCGTCCTCGAGGAGCTCGTCGTCCAGGCCCTCGGAGGGGAGCGGCGGGAGACGCGCCGCCAGCTCGTATTCGAGGGGCGATTCGGACGGCCCGGCGATACGCCCCGATTCGACGCCGTCGACGAAGACGAGGAAGGCGGGCAGGGCGTCGAAGCCCCGCTGGACGGCGATCGGGTCGGCCGGACCGGACAGCGCGGTGAATTCCGTCGTGAAGTTGAAGGAGGAGACGCCGTCCTCGATCTTCATCAGGCGGCCGGCCGCCTTGACCTGCTCCGCGTCGCCGCTCGCGAAGAACGCCTCGACGCGGATCGCGCTCGTGAAGGCGCGGATCCGGTCGAGGACGCCGGCGGCCGGAAGGTAGGCGCCCCGCTCGGAGCGGGATTCGGGCAGGACGTTAAGGATCGTGTCCCGGCTGACGGGGCCGGCGAGCTCCTGGGCCGGGCTGCCGCGGCCGGAGAGTCCGGTCGCGGCCCCCGATGCGCTCATCAAGGCGCCGCCCAGAAGACAGGCGATAAGAGCCCCGGCCGCGCTCCCCGTATTTTCCTTGTCCATGGTCGGTTTCTGGAGGATACGTTTCCTCTCGGATACTGTCAAGCGCCCCCAGGCCAGTCATCGGTGCCGCTCATCTATGTCTCTCATAGCGGTCCATTGAGCGGCACCACGAATACCGTGTGACGACTAATCGCCGTCAGGACCGGGCCGCTCATCGAGCCTCTCGATCATCAAAGCGGCGGTCCGGCTGTCCGGGTTCAATTCCAGCGCTTTCCGGAAATAGCGCAAGGCGAGGCCCTTCTTGCCCCGTTGATAACAGGTGTAGGCCGAATACTCGGCCAGGTCGGATGACAGGGGAAACGATTCCAAACCCTTCTTGAGGATCGCCAGGAGCATCGCGTCGTTTTCCCCGGAACGAAATTCATAGGCGAAGACCCCGACGAAGAACTCCGTGAGGAGGCCTGCGGATCGCGCCTTCAGGAAGAGAGAATCCAGCGCGGCCTCCGCCTCGGCGGCTTCATTCTCCTTGAACAGCGCCTCGGCCCGGTCGAGGTCCGCCTGCATCCCGTCGACGGCTTCTCTGATCCGGGTTTGCTCGGCCTTGGCATAGTTCTCGGCGGCTTTCCTCGCCAGGGGCAAAGCCTCCTCCAGGGCGGAAGCCGCCGGCGCGGGGACATCGGGCAGGACGCCGGTCCCTTCCCAATTGCCGCCCGTGACCGGGCTGACCGCCCGGCCCGTCGACACGGACAGCTCGAAGCGATCGCCGACCTTGAACAGGTCGACGCTGTGGGCGCCGCCCTTGGTCGGCTCGCCAACGAGCGTCGCCCGTTTGCGCGATTGCATATCGTAGGCGAAAGACTCGGCGGCGGAGAAAGTGTGAGGGCCGGTCAGGATGAAGAGGGGGACGTCGGTCCGCGGTTCCTTGCCGATATCCCGGCGCGTCCAGGTCTCGGTCAGCGTGTCGTCGGCCCGGGTGTAGAGGCCGGAGAGCTGCGTCGGATAGGGCAGGAAAAAGCTGCTCAGGTAATCTCCCGATCCGCCCCCGTTCTCGCGGACGTCGATGATGATCGCGTTCGCGGCCCCCAGGAACGTCATGGCCGCGAGGGCCATGTCCTTGGCCTGGTCGAAGGAATAGAAGCGGCGGAGCTCGAGGAGGCCGATCCCCGGCTCGATCATCTCCAGCCGGGTCAAGCCCGTGTTCTCCCTCGCGCGCAGGCGGGCGTACCGGACGGGATGGCGCAGGGGGCTGACCGACGTTTCCCCGATGTCGCTCGGCTCGGCGACCCGGAAATTCATGTGCTTGTCGCCGGTTATCGCAACGAGGTCGGCGGAGACGGCCGCCGCAAAATCCTTGTCATCCTTGAGGGCGTTGTAGGCGCCCGAGGCGCATTTTGCCCGGAAGGCGTCAGCCAATCCTCCGGCCTTTTCGGCCAGGACGTATTGTCTTTCGATGATGTCGGCGACCTTTTCGAGCACGACGGCCTGATCGTGAGGGCCGGCCGCCCCCCCGGGCGGCTGGGCGTTGCCGCGTCCCAAGAAAGAGAGCATCAGGACGGCTGCCGTCACGAGGGCTTTCTTCATGCGGTCCTCCCTGTCATTGCGGTCACTCGTTCGGCTCACATCTATGCCAACAAGAATTATGCCATAGCGGTCGCTCCGGTGGTGCTAAAAAACCCAAGGACCTGTCGGTCCGGACCGCAAGCACGGCGCCCGGATCGACCCTGTCAACCTTTTACCCCTCTCGCGGGTATTAATAAGCAGGGCGAAATATAGATGACTCCAAATTTCCTTATCGCCCGGCTAGTACTCGGGGAGCAGCAAGGATTATGCAATGTCTATTCTGCTCCCCGTAGGAATTGGCGAATGAACCAACGGGAGGGAGAACAACTGTCATGACGCGGACGAGTCCCTCTCTTGGCCATCATCCGGGTTTCATTCGCCTGGCGGGCTTGCTGCTCGCGGGCGCGGGCTTCCTTCTTCCGAGCGGCATCGGCTTCGCCGACGACCGGCAGGCGGCCGAGCCCCCGCCTACCCCGAGAGTCTACACGACCCGGCCCGTCAACCCCCACCCCCCCGTCATCGACGGCCGGCTCGACGACGAAGCCTGGGCCAAGGTCGAATGGGCGGGCGATTTCGTCCAGCGCGAGCCCTACGAGGGGAAGGCGCCGACCCAGCCGACGGCCTTCAAGATCCTCTACGACGACAAGGCCCTTTACGTCGCCGTCCGCGCCGTCGACAGCGAGCCGGAGAAAATCGTCCGGCGCCTGGCCCGGCGCGACACGCTGGACGGCGATTGGGTGGACGTTCAGCTCGACAGCTACCATGACCGCTTGAGCGCCTTCTGCTTCATCGTCAACGCCGCCGGCGTCAAGTCCGACATCTTCCTGTCGGGCGACGGCGGAAGCGAGGATGCGGACTGGAATCCGCTCTGGGACGCCGAGACGGCCGTGGACGGCGAGGGCTGGACGGCCGAGATGCGAATCCCCTTTTCCCAGCTCCGCTACGCCGGCGGCCCGGAATCCGTCTGGGGCCTCCAGGTCAACCGCAAGTTCTTCCGGGCCCAGGAGTGGACCTTCTGGCAGTTCATCCCCCGCGACTCTCCGGGCTGGGTCAAGGGCTTCGGCGAGCTGCGCGGGCTCGAGGGGCTCGAACCGCTGCGGCGGATCGAGCTCACGCCCTACTCGGTCGGCCGGACCCAGACCTTCCGGCCCGAGCCCGGTAATCCCTTCCGGACGGGAAGCCGCTCGGCCCTGTTCGGGGGTCTGGACGGCAAGCTCGGCGTCACGAGCGACCTGACCCTCGACTTCACGGTTAACCCGGACTTCGGCCAGGTCGAGGCCGATCCCTCGGTCGTCAACCTGACCGCCTTCGAAACCTACTACGAGGAGAAACGGCCTTTCTTCATCGAGGGCCGCAACATCCTCAGCTTCGACATGATGGGCGGCGACGGCGACTTCTCGCAGGACAACCTATTTTATACGCGCCGGATCGGGCGTTACCCGCAGAGGACCGTCCCGGGCGGCGACGG
>JAFGBC010000355.1 GCA_016933355.1 Candidatus Aminicenantota bacterium | reverse complement strand
GGCCTCGACGAGGTTCTCGACGGCCCCCATCCGGACGTCGACGTGAAACTCGAACCCGCGGCCGATGTGGACCTCGACTTCGTCGGCGCCGCGGGCCCGGCCCAGCCGGACCAGCCTCTCGGCCATCGTCCGGAGGTCGTCGCGGGCGCGCCCGTCCGTCATGCCCGGCCTCCGACCGTCATCTCCGCGATCTTTAGGGTCGGACAGCCGTCCGTGACCGGGACATCCTGGCCTTCCTTGCTGCAGGTGCCGGTCGGCAGCCCGAAGCGGAGGTCGTTCCCGACGAGCGCGATCTTGTTCAGGATGTCGATGTTCGTCCCGATAAGGGTCGCCTGCCGGACGGGGGCCGTCAGCCGGCCGCCCTCGATCAAGTAGCCCGACGAGACCGAGAAGGTGAACTTGCCGGAGTCCTCGACCTCGCCGCCCTGAAAGGCCTCGGCGTAGAGGCCTTTGTCGACCGACCCGATGATCTCCTCGGGCGAGCGGACGCCGGCCGCGATGTAGATGTTCGACATGCGGGGGAGGGGCCAGCAGCTGTAGTCCTCGCGGCGTCCGTGGCCGGTCGGGGACGTTTTGAAATAGCGGGCCGACAGGATGTCCTGGAGCCGGCCGACCGCACGGCCGTTTTCGACGAGGACGGTCGGCCGGGGCAGGGTGCCTTCGTCGTCGACGTCGTATGAGCCTCGGAAGCGGGGAAGGGTCGGGTCATCGATGATCGTGACGGCGTCGGCGCCGACCTTGGCCCCGATCTTGTTCCAGAGGACGGACGTCCGGCGCCGGTGGAAATCGGCCTCGAGAAGATGCCCGACCGCTTCGTGGATGAGGACGCCGGCGTGGCCGGGCGCGAGGACGACGGGCATCTCGCCGGCCGGCGCCGGGCGGGCGTCCAGGAGCCGGACGGCCTCGGCGGCCGCCGCGCGGCCGATCGCCCGCGGCGGGAGTTCCTCCGCGAAATATTCCATCCCGACCCGGCCGCCTCCGCCGTGGTAGCCGGACTCCCGGCGATCCCCGCGCTCGGCGATGGCCGAACAGGTCATCTTGATCAGGGGCCGGACATCGCGGGCTTCGACGCCCGCGGAGTTGACGATGCGAACGGTCTGAAGGCTGTCGCCCAGCCCGACCCGGACCTTGACGACGGCCGGGTCGCAGGCCAGGGCGGCTTCGTAGGCGTCCCGGACAAGGGCGATCTTCTCGCTCAGCCCGGCCTTCGAAGCGGGGAGACGGACGGGAAAGAGGCGGAGCGGGCGCGGGCCCGGCCGGGAGGGCGCCGGCCGGACGCGGCGGCCGCGTCCGGAAGCGATCGCCGCGGCCGTCCGGGCGGCGGCGTCCAGCGAAGGCCGCGACAGGTCGTTCGCGTAGCCGTAGCCCGTCGTCACCCCCCTCAGGACCCGGACGCCGAGCCCGAGGCTGATCGTTTCGGCCGTCTCCTTGATGATGTCGTCCTCCATTAGGATGAAGGACGACGCGCGATATTCGCAGAAGACCTCGGCGAAATCCCCGCCCGAAGCCAGGGCCAGGGCCAGGAGCCGGCGGATGGCGGCGTCCGTCAGCCCGAAACGGTCGACGTAGGGGAGGGTCCGGGCTGTCGCCCCGCGGCGCGCCGTCATCGGGCGTTCCCCTCGCGTCTGCGCCGTCGTTCGCGCAAGAAGGGGACGAGCAGGACGAGAAGGCTCCCGATGCCTAGGCTGTACTCGGCCAGGTTGGTGACGAGATGAACGCCGATTCCCGAGAGGATGGCCGTCTGGGCGTCGAACCCCAGGAAGCCCAGAGTTAGGGCCCAGGCCGATTCCCAGGTTCCGAACCCGGCCAGCCCTTTGACGGGCAGAGCCGAGGTCAGCTCGGCGCCGGTCAGGCCGAGGACGCATTTCCAAAAATTGGACAGGTCGAACGCGAACCCGCGGCTCCGGAGCAAGGCGAAGAGGAGGACGAACAGCGCCATGTATTTCAGGAGGCGTATGATCAGGGACAGGACGAAGGTCGGCCAGAACTCGTGGCGCTGAACGACCCAGCCCAGCGTCTCGCGGGTCGAGCCGAGCTTGTCCCGCGCGGTCCGCATCCAGGCTCTGTCCGAGACCCGGAAGACGCGGCCGGCCCGGTCCAAGAAACGGGCGGCGAAGCCCAGGACCGGAACCAGGTTCCTGAGGAGGAGAGCGATGACCAGGAAAAAGGCGATCGCGACGCCCAGCAGGGGGCCGCTCGACACGGCCGTCGTGCCGAACCCGACGGCGAGGACGGCCACGACGACGAACGGGCTCAGCGTCAGGAAATCGAAGACGAAGGCCAGGATGAAGGCGGAGGAGGCGAGCTCGAACGTGTAGCCGAGTCGCCGGTTCAGGATATAGATGAAGGACAGAGAGCCCAGCCGGGCCGGCAGGAGGTCGACGAGGCTGTTCCGGATGAAGGTCGTCAGCAGGATCGGGCCCCAGCCGATTTCGGTCGGCCGGAGGAACCATTTGTAGCGGAGGGCGCGCAGGACGGAGCCGGCCAACATCAGGCCGAGATAGGCGAGGAGGGCCGGGACATAGATGCCGCGATAGACCGCGGCCAGCTGGCCCGGCTCGACCTGTTTGATGAGCAGGGCCATCAGGCCCACGGACACGGCCAGGGACAGGGCCGCATATCTCCACTTTTTTGTCATCTTCGTTGTATCTTAGGAAGGCTCCGGCCTTTTGTCAAACCCTCGAGGAGAGTTGACTTTTCAGGGGGGCGTTTCTATCATGGAGCGGGTTGACGCCCGTAAGGAGGGACATGAACAAGACAGTCAAGATCCTCGTCGCCTTCCTGATCTTCGACGCCTTCGCCGTCGGAGGCTATTTCCTTTACAAGGGCCGGTCCTCGCCCTCCCGCGAGCCCGCGGCCTGGAAGATTATCGATCAGGCCTATGTCCCCGAGGACGACGTCGAGGCCTACCTCAAGGACGACGCCGTCGCCAAGGAGCTGTTGCCCGTCGAGATCAAGAACTACGGCCGGGACCGGAAAGTCTTGGGCCGCTTCAAAGGCGTCAATTACGCGCGGCCGCGCGAAGGAGTCCTCAAGGCCATGACCCCCGGACTCGAAGACTGGAAGCTCATCGACCTCCGATACACGAACAAGAACGGGCGCCGGGTGGAACGGACCATCCTCTATGCCGAGGTCAAGGGCGCCTGGATGGTCGTCGACAGCGGACGTTTGCTCGAATAGCGGGCGGAGCCGCCCCGCTCCGCGGACCTTCGGGCGTTGAACCCGGGGGGGAAGTCTGGTATAACCGATGCCGTGACCGACCCCGCTTCGGAGAGGCGAGTATGACCGCACAAGTCACGATGAAATCCGCCGACATCCTCATCTTGGGAGCGGGACCGGCCGGCCTGACGGCCGGCCTCTACGCCTCCCGGGCCGGCAAGAAGACGATCGTGCTCGCCGGCCGGTCCGCCTCGCGTCTCGACATCGGCTACCAGATCGAAAATTACCCCGGGTTCCCGTCGATCGACAGCCGGGAGCTCCTGGCCAAGTTCCGCGCCCATGCCGAGCAGTTTGGGGCCGAGATCTATCCGGGCGACGCCATCGACCTCAACCTGGAGGGCGACCTCAAGTTCGTCGCGACCAAGGATGCCGTCCTTGAGGCCAAGGCCGTCATCATCGCCTCGGGGAAGTCGCTCCCCAAAGAGCGGATGATCCCGGGCGAAGAAGAGTTCCTGGGGTCGGGCGTGAGCTATTGCGCGACCTGCGACGGACCGCTCTACAGGGGGCAACCCGTGGCCGCGGTCGGGAATTCGGCCGAGGCCGCCCAGGAGGTCCTCCACCTCGCGGACATGGCCGGCCGGGTTCATTGGGTCCAGGGCGACTCGGGCGCCGCCAAGGTGCCCGAGGCCGATCTGGCCGTTCTCGCCGCTAAAGGCGTCCATTTCTTGCCCCGAACGAAGGTCAAAGCCATTCTGGGCGGAAAGCGCGTCGAGAAGGTCGAGCTCTTCGGCGGCGCGGGGGAGGAGACGATCGACGTCAAGGGCTGTTTCATCTTCCGCGAGATTCCGGCCGGGCCGCTCTTGGCCAGGGCCGGCCTCGCCCTGGACCACAAGCAGTGCTTGGCCGTGGACAGCCGGCTGAGGACGAACCTGCCCGGCGTCTTCGCGGCCGGCGACGCGACCTGCGGAGGCATGCAGGTTGTCTCGGCGGCGGGCGAAGGCTGTCTGGCCGCCCTCCAGGCGCTGCACTATCTCAGGACGAAAGAGTAGGCCGAAGCCCCATGCTGCCGGAGGGAACCGACCGCCTCATCGACCTGGCGCTGGCCGAGGATCTCCCGGCCGGGGACGTGACCACGGATTGCGTGGTTCCCGACGGGGCGCTTTCGAAGGCGGCGTTCACGGCCAAGGCGGAGGGCCTTCTGGCCGGGATCGACGTCGCGGCCCGGGTTTTCGAACGCGTCGACAGCCGGGTCCGTTTCGATCCCTTGACCGCGGACGGGCGGGCCGTCGCTTGCGGAGAGGTCCTGGCCCGCGTCGAGGGGCCGGCGGCGGCGATCCTCAAGGCGGAGCGGACCGCGCTCAACTTCCTCCAGCGGCTGTCGGGGATCGCCAGCGCGACCGGCGCCTACGTCCGGGCGGTCGCCGGGACGAAGGCCCGGATCCTGGACACGCGCAAGACGACGCCCGGCTGGCGCGCGCTCGAGAAATACGCGGTCCGGATGGGCGGCGGCGTCAACCACCGGATGAGCCTCTCGGACATGATTCTGGTCAAGGACAATCATATCGCGCTGGCCGGAAGCGTCGATGAGGCCCTGCGCCGCGTCCGGGCCAAGGCCCCGGCCGGCCTGACCGTCGAAGTCGAGGTCCGAAGCCTCGACCAAGCCAAGAGCGCCGTCGAGGGCGGGGCGACCATGATCATGCTCGACAACATGGACGCGAAGGACATGCGCCGGGTCGTGGCCTGGGTGGCCGGGCGCGTCCCGGTCGAAGCGTCGGGGGGGATGAGCTTGGAGCGCGTCGGCGAGGCGGCGCGGCTGGGGGTGGACTACATCTCGGTCGGCGCGTTGACCCATTCCTTCCGGTCGCTCGACATCAGCCTGGACTTCGAGGGCTAGGCGAAGGCAGCGGACCGTGAGCGACCGCCTCGACCTGGAAACCGACGTCCTGATCATCGGGTCCGGGATCGCCGGCGCCAGCGCCGCGCTCGAGGCCTCCAGGGCGGGCCTCCGCGTCCTGGTCTTGAACAAGTCGCCGCAGCTCGAGGAATCCAACACCTACTACGCCCAGGGCGGGATCGTCGCGCTGGGCGTCGACGACGCGCCCGACCTTTTCGTCGGCGACATCCTCGAGAGCGGAGATCACACGAGCGACCCGCGGGCCGCCGAAGTCCTGGCCTCCGAAGGACAGGAGATGGTCGACCGGATCCTGATCCGGGAGCTGGCTATCCCCTTCACGCGGAGCTCGCCGGCCGCGCTCGATTACGCCCAGGAGGCCGGCCACTCGCGGCGCCGCATTCTCCACGTCAAGGACACGACCGGGCGGACGATCGAGGAGCGGTTTCTGGCCGCCCTCGCTAAGCGGAAGACGGTGACCCTTCTCGCCGACCACACGGCCGTCGACCTCCTGACCATCCCGCATCACGCGAAAAGCCCGGTCGCCTACTACCGGGCGCCGCGCTGCCTGGGCGCCTACATCATGGACAACACGACCAGGAAGGTCCGAGCCGTGTTCGCCCCGGTCACTATCCTGGCCACCGGCGGCTGCGGGGCGGTCTATCTCTACACCACGAACCCGGACGGGGCGATCGGCGACGGCTACGCGATGGCCCTGCGGGCCGGCGCCCGGATCGTGAACATGGAGTATGTCCAGTTCCATCCGACCTCGCTCTACCACCGGGATTCGGACGGCTTCCTGATTTCCGAGACCGTCCGCGGCGAGGGGGCGCGGCTCGAGACCAGGGACGGCCGGGCCTTCATGGACAAGTACAGCCCCCAAGGCGACCTGGCGCCCCGCGACGAGGTCACCCGGGCCATCTACGAAGAGATGATTGCGACGAATTCGTCCTTCGTCTTCCTCAACCTCGCCTCCTACGCGAAGACCGATATCAGGAAGCGCTTTCCCAACATCTACCGGACCTGCCGCGGCTACGGGATCGACATCACCCGGGAGCCGATCCCGGTCGTGCCGGCCGCCCATTACAGCTGCGGCGGCGTCCTCGTCGACGAATGGGGGCAGACGACCTTGCCCGGGCTCACCGCCGTCGGAGAGGTCTCCTGCACCGGAGTCCACGGCGCGAACCGTCTGGCCTCGACCTCCCTGCTGGAAGGCCTTGTCTGGGGAACGCGGGCGGGCCGCCGGATCGTCGAGCGGTTCGAGCCGGGGATTCCCTACAAGCGGTCCGAGATCCACCCCTGGTACTATCCGCGCCGGGAGGAGGAGATCGACCTGGCCCTCATCCAGCAGGACTGGCGGACGATCCGCTCCACCCTCTGGAACTACGCCGGCATCATCCGAACCCGGAAGCGCCTGGAGCGGGCCCAGGCCGACCTGGAGTACCTCCTCCACCGCATCGAGAAATTCTACCGCGAAGCCCAGATGGACGCCAAGATCGTCGGCCTGCGCAACGGGATCCTGGTCGCCCTCATGATCGCCCGGGCCGCCCTCAGCAACCCGGTCTCGCGCGGGGCCCATTTCCGGAAGGACTGACCTCCTCGTCCGACTCCCGGACGGCGACGCCGCGCCGGGACAGCCCGTCCAGGAGAAACCCGACGCATGCGCTCCGCTCGCCGATTTGCTCGGGCGCCGACAAGCCGGGCCGGTCGTAGAGGCCGGACGCGATCATCCGGGCGATCAGGGACGCCGTGTATCCGGTCGTCCGGGCCATCGAGTGGACGCCCGAGGCGGCGTCGTAGCGGTCGAGCAGGTCGAAGGCCAGGCGGCGGGCCCGGCCCGACCGGACGCCTTCGACGACGACGCGCAGGACGGTCAGGTCGCGCTCGCCCTCGGCCAGCGTCCACTTCGGGAAGAGGAGCCGGGTGGTCAGGGCCAGCGGCCGCACCCGGACGCCCTCGACGCGGACCGGTTCGGCCGCGAGGAATCCCGAATCGCGGAGGACGGCCATCAGGTCGCGATGGCCCGGATAGCGGAGGGTCTTCTCCTTCATGTTCGGGATGGGCGTCGTCCGGAGAAGGCTCCGCAGGCCGTCGGTGTTGAAGGCTTCGAGGGTCCCCACGCCCGGAAAATCCAGGAGCTCGGGCTCGGACAGGGCGGGCCGGACGACGACCCGGCCGTTCTCGACCAGCCGGGCCGGCCTCAGGTATTCTTCGATGACGTCGGCGGGCGAGAAGACGGCCTTGTATTCGAAGGGGCGTTCGCGGACCTCGGGCAGTCCGCCCACGTAGATCGCGGCCGAGCGCGTTTCGTCGAGCCGGGTCCGGGCGTGCGCCACCAGGATGTGGCTCAACCCCGGGGCGACGCCGGCGTCGATCACGGCTGGGACGCCCGCCCGCTCGGCCGTGGCGGCCAGACGAAAGGGATCCTCGGGGAAGAACGCGATGTCGACGGCGGGTTTTCCGGCTTCGAGGACGGCGCGCAGAACCCGGAACCCGATCGCGCCGGGGACCGCGCTCAAGACGAGGTCGAACTCTCTGACGAGCGATTTGACGGCGCGCGGCGACGACAGGTCGCGGCGGACGGTCCGCAGCCCGTGCCTGCGGCGCAGGACCTCGAGCGTTTCGCCGCGGACGTCCGCGACGGCGACATGGAAACCGGGTTCGGCGGCGAGGTCGGCGGCCATCGGCCCCCCGACCAGCCCTCCGCCCAAGACGATGACTTTCATGACGGCCTCCCTGTTGATGACGAGAGAGCGATGGGGACTCGCGCGGGCGAGAGGGGAGCGCGAAAGGCGGGGATTACAAGCCGCTGAAGAGATTCACGAACAGGACGAGGCGGATCAAGGCGGCGGCCGCTTTTATCGGCGTTGCTCCGCCCCTCCTTGTCGTGGAGATCACCACGCCATAATAATCCCCGGCCGGCGCCGGGTCAAGATCTCGCGGCCTCAAGTCACTTTTGTCTTCAACCACATGCCGAGCATCCGGCCCGGCTTGAGCTTTCCGCGGGCCCGGGCGAGCTTGATGTAGGTTTTCCTCATCGTTTCGGGAACGTCGGGCAGCTCGGAGGCGGACTTGCGAACAAGAGTCAAAGACCGGGCGGGACAGGTCGTGACGCACAGGCCGCATCCGATGCAGCGGTCGG
>JAFGBC010000125.1 GCA_016933355.1 Candidatus Aminicenantota bacterium | reverse complement strand
CAGGACGATCTCGTCGCCGTGGCCCATCCGGCATAGAACGGCCAACAATTCGGGGCTCAAGAGAGGCGAAATGCCCTTCAGCATGTCTCGGCCTCCTGCGTCGGTCTTGCGAAGTACGATTCATTATAGCCTTTTTTATATTGCGAGAGCCAACATGGAAAAATTGACATCACATCCGCTCTGGATTAACCTAAGCGTGTAATGATATGTAATATCGGATGTCATCGGATTCTAAAAAGCTGGTACGATGTTCAATCGCTTGTCCTTGACTCCATTTGTGATATCTGATATATTACTAAATTGAGACCCGGAGCTGAAGCAATGACGAACGCAGCGAAGAAGCCTCTTCTCACCATCAAGTCCCTCAAGGAGCAGGTCTACGAATACCTGCGCGAAGAGCTGCACAAGGGCCACCTGACTCCGGGATCGGTCATCAACATGGACGAAACGTCGCGCAAGCTCGGCGTCAGCAAAACCCCGCTCCGGGATGCCCTCCTCCAGCTCGAGACCGAGAGCTTCGTCACGATCCTGCCCCGGCGGGGGGTCGTCGTCCGGATGCTCACGTTCCGGGACATCAAGGATTATTACGAGATCATCGGCAATTTGGAGGCGTCCGCTCTGATGTCGTCGTGCGAAAATCTCAAAGAGCCGGTCGTCAAAAACATGGAAAAGCTGTGCGAGGCCATGACTCGGGCCTTGTCCGACAACAATTTTGAGCTCTATTACGACCGGAACTTGAAGTTCCACAACTCGTTTCTCGACGCCTGCGGAAACGCGACTCTCGTCCGGATCGTCAACACCCTGAAGAAAAGGCTCTACGATTTTCCGCGGCCCGAGGCCTGGCTCAAGGACTGGGAGGTCGCCTCCTGCGCCGAACACGAGGCCCTGGTCGATGAGATCCGCCGGGGACGGTTCGAGGAAGCCGCCCGCCTGCTCCGCGACGTGCATTGGTCCTATCGCGTCCAGGAGGGGTTTATCCTCCGCTATTACGCGCGCGCCGGCGAACCGAGCGGCGCGGCCGAGCCGCCGAAGTCATGAGCACAGGGGTCGTCTTCGACGTCCAGCGCTATGCCCTCCACGACGGGCCGGGCATCAGGACGACCGTCTTTCTCAAAGGCTGCCCGCTCCGCTGCCTGTGGTGCCACAACCCCGAGGGCCAACTCGGCGACCCCGAGCTTGTCGTCCGTCCCGAGCGCTGTCTGGCCGAATGCCGCGCCTGCCTCTCCGCCTGTCCCGAGAAAGCGATCCGCAAGAAGGCCGGCCGGGTGCGTGTCGACGCCGGGGCCTGCCGGTCCTGCGGCGCCTGCGCCGAGGTTTGTCCGACGGGCGCGCTCGAGCTCGCCGGGCGCCGCATCTCCGCCGCGGACGCCGTCGCCGAAGCCGCCCGGGACGCCGTCTTCTTCGAGGAGTCGGGGGGAGGCGTCACCTTCTCGGGAGGGGAGCCGCTCGCCCAGCCCGAATTTCTCGAGGAGATGCTCAAGGCCTGCCGGGACCGCGGCCTCGCCACGGCCGTCGATACCTGCGGCTACGTTCCGTATGAAATCCTGGAGCGGATCGAACCCCTGACCGACCTATTCCTCTATGACCTGAAGGTCATGGACGCCGCCAAGCATCTCAAGCTGACGGGGGCGGACAACGCCTTGATCCTCGACAACATCAAGCGCCTGGTCCGGTCCGGAGCCCGGGTCGTTGTCCGCATCCCCGTCGTCCCGGGCGTCAACGACGACGAAGACAACATCGTCCGCACCGCCGCGTTCCTGAAATCCCTGGACAGCCCGCCTCCGGTCCGTCTGCTGCTCTACCACCGCCTGGGCTGCGTCAAGAGCCGACGCCTGCTGCGCGGGAGGGTGGGGCGCGTCTTCCCGTTTCAAACCGCGGCCGACATGGAGCGCGTCCGCCGGCGGTACGCGTCTCTGGGGTTGGAGGTCGACAAAGGAGATTGAGCCATGAACGAACGCATCCGGAAGCTCCGCGAACAAAGCCTGAAGACGCGCACGTCGCTCGACCCGGAGCGGGCCCTGCTCATGACCGAGTTCTACGAGGACTGCCGGTCGACGACCCTGTCCGCCCCCATGAAGCGGGCGCTGGCCTTTCAGCACTTCTGCGAGCGAAAAACGGTCTACATCGGCGACGGGGAGCTGATCGTCGGCGAGCGCGGACCCGCCCCCAAGGCGACGCCGACCTTTCCCGAGATCACCGTCCACAGCCTTCAGGACCTGGATATCCTGAACAGCCGGGAGAAGGTTTCCTTCAAGGTCAGCCCCGAGACGCGCCGCCTCTACAAGGAGCGGATCATCCCCTTCTGGAAGGGCCGGACCATCCGCGAGAAGATCATGGAGGAGATGACGCCCGAGTGGAAGGACGCTTACGACGCCGGCGTCTTCACCGAGTTCATGGAGCAGCGGGCGCCCGGCCATACCGTGCTCGACGACAAGATCTACGGCCGGGGCTTCCTCGCCTTCAAAGCGGAGATCGCGGCCGCCCTGGCCGGGCTCGACTTCGAACGGGACCCGGACGCCCTTAGCAAAAGGGAGGAGCTGCGGGCGATGGACGTGGCCGCCGACGCCCTGATCAGGCTCGCCGAACGTCACGCCGAGAAGGCCCGAGCGCTCGCCCTCAAGGCGAAGGACCCGCGGCGGAAAAAGGAGCTCCTGCGCATCGCCGACGTCTGCGCCCGCGTCCCGGCCCGCGCCCCGCGCGATTTCTGGGAGGCCCTCCAGTCCTACTGGTTCGTCCATCTCGGCGTCATCAGCGAGCTCAACACCTGGGATTCCTTCAACCCCGGCAAGCTCGACCAGCACCTGGCGCCCTTTTATCGGGACGGCCTCGCCTCCGGCCGTCTGACGGAGGACGCCGCCCGGGAGCTCCTCCAGGCCTTCTGGATCAAGTTCAACAACCAGCCCGCCCCGCCCAAAGTCGGCGTCACGGCCGAGGAGAGCGCGACCTACACCGACTTCTGCCAGATCAACCTCGGCGGCCTGACGCCCGAGGGCAACGACGCCGTGAGCGATATGACCTACCTGCTCCTCGACGTCATCGAGGAGATGCGCCTCCTTCAGCCCAGCTCCTCCGTCCAAATCAGTCGGCGCAATCCCGACCGCTTCGTCCGGCGGGCGATCGAGATCCTCAAGACCGGCTTCGGCCAGCCCTCGTTCTTCAACGCCGACCTCATCGTCGAGGAGCTCCTCCGCCAGGGCAAGACCCTGGAGGACGCCCGGCGCGGCGGCTCGAGCGGATGCGTCGAGGTCGGGGTCTTCGGCCGCGAAAACTACAACCTGACCGGATACTTCAACCTGCCCAAGATTCTCGAAATCACATTGAACGACGGAGTCGATCCGCGGACCGGGAAAGCGATCGGCCTCCGGACCGGCGACCCGGCGTCGTTCGCCTCTTTCGACGTTCTGTTAGACGCCTATGCCCGCCAGGTCCGCCGCTTCGTCGACATCAAGATCCGCGGCAACGCCGTGATCGAACGGATCTACGCCGAGTATATGCCGACGCCCTACCTGTCCCTTCTCATCGACGACTGCATCGCCCGCGGCCGCGACTATCACGACGGCGGCGCCCGCTACAACACGTCCTATATCCAGGGGGTCGGGCTGGGGACGATCAGCGACGCCCTGACCGCCCTCCGCTATCACGTCTTCGACAAGAAGACGGTTGCCTTCAAGGATGTCCTCCGGGCGCTCGGCCGGAATTTCAAGGGCGCCGAGACTCTCCGTCAGCGACTCCTCCACAAGACGCCCAAGTACGGGAACGACGACGATTATGCCGACGACAGCATGAAACGGGTGTTCGAGCTCTATTACGATGCCGTCAACGGCCGCCCCAACACCAAGGGCGGCGTCTACCGGATCAACTTGCTGCCGACGACCGTTCATGTCTACTTCGGAATGGTCAGCGGCGCGACCCCGGACGGGCGAAAAGCCGGCGAGCCGCTCTCCGAGGGCGTGTCCCCGGTCCAGGGCGCCGACCGGCAGGGGCCGACGGCCGTCCTCAGCTCGGTGGCCAAGATGGATCACGTCCGCACCGGCGGCACTCTCCTCAACCAAAAGTTCACGCCCCAGCTCCTGTCCGACGGCCGGGGAGTCGACGGCCTCCTCGCGCTCGTCCGCTCCTACTTCAAGCTCGACGGCCATCACATCCAGTTCAACGTCGTCAGCGCCGATATCCTGCGCGACGCCCAGCGGCATCCGGATCAGTACCGGGACCTCATCGTGCGCGTCGCCGGCTACAGCGACTACTTCATCGACCTGGGGCGGACGCTCCAGGACGAGATCATCCGCCGGACCGAGCACGTCTCGGTCTAGGCGGACGGCGGCCGGTTGCCAGCGCGCCGCGCCTCTGATATAACTAGCCAGGAACGGACAGACTCCGCAGCGAGGAGGATATGATGTTTGAACCCAACGTTTACGTCGAGCGGCGCAAGCGCCTCATGGCCCAGCTCGGGTCTGGCCTCGTGCTCTTGCCCGGCAACGACGAGAGTCCGATGAACTATCCCGCCAACACCTACCCCTTCCGGCAGGACAGCTCGTTCCTTTACTTTTTCGGTCTCGCCCAGCCGGGCTGGGTCGGCGTCCTCGACGTCGACGCCGGCAAGGAGATTCTCTTCGGCGACGACATCAGCCTCGAGGACGTGATCTGGATGGGCGACCTGCCGACGGTGAAGGAGCGGGCGGCCCTGGTCGGCGTCGGGACGACGCGGCCCCCGGCTAAGCTCGAGTCCGTCCTCCTCAAGGCCAAAGCCAATAGGCGCAAGATCCATTTCCTGCCCCCTTACCGCGCCGAAACCGTCCGCAAGCTGTCCGGCTGGCTCGGCCTGCCGCTCAAGGCCGTCAAGGCCAGGGCCTCCCAAGCCTTGAGCCTGGCCGTCATCGCCCAGCGCTCGGTCAAGAGCCCGGCCGAGGTCGACGAGATCGAGCGCGCCTTGGACGTGACCCGTGAAATGTATCTCGCGGCCATGGCCATGGTCCGGCCCGGCCTTCACGAGTACGACGTCATGGGCCGGATCGAGGGCATCGCCCTCGGCCGCGGCTGCCGGACCGCCTTCCCCTCGATCGTGACCGTCAACGGCCAGATCCTCCACAATCACGGCTACCATAACGTCCTGACGGAGGGGCGCCTCCTCGTCGATGATTCCGGCGCTGAAGCGCCGTCCGGCTACGCTTCGGACATCACGCGGACGATCCCGGTCGGCGGGCGGTTCGCGCCCCGCCAGAAAGAGGTCTACGAGGTCGTCCTCGAAGCCCAGGAGACCGCCATCCGCGCGATCAAGCCCGGCGTCAAATACCGCGACGTGCACCTCGAAGCGGCCCGGGCCGTCGCGGCCGGGCTGAAAGGGCTGGGGCTGATGACGGGGGATCCGGCGGAGGCCGTCCGGGCCGGCGCCCACGCCCTGTTCTTCCCCCACGGACTCGGCCATATGATGGGCCTCGACGTCCACGACATGGAGGACATCGGCGAAACCCTGGTCGGCTACACCGACAGGCTGAAGCGCAGCTCCCAGTTCGGCCTCGCTTATCTCCGTTTGGCCCGGGAGCTCGAGCCCGGGTTCGTGCTCACGGTCGAGCCCGGCGTCTACTTCATCCCGCCCCTGATCGACAAATGGCGGAAAGCGCGCAAGTTCGCCGATTTCATCGACTACGGGAAGGTCGAAGGCTACCGCGATTTCGGCGGGATCCGGATCGAGGACGACGTTCTGGTTACGGCCGACGGCCGGCGCGTCCTGGGGCGGCCGATCCCCAAGACGGTCGCGGAGGTGGAAGGGGCCACGGGTCGGGGCGACTAGAACCCGAAGCCCCAGCCGACGCCGACCCGGAGGCCGCCGACGTCGAGAGGCCGGCCCCCGAGGTCGACCTCGCACTTGCTATAGTTCAGGAACAGGTCGAGCGAGAAGATCGCCTTGCTGCAGGCGCGCCCCGAGCAGGGCGGGATGACGATCCCGGCCTGGACGCAATAGCCGAGGCCGTTGGCGCTGGATTCGACCCCGGCCGCCTTTTGCGCGTAAGTGGCGTAGACGGCGCCCGCCCCGAAGTACGGCGTTCCCAGGACGGGGACGGGAATCTTGACCTTGATCCCGGCCTCGACGGGCGTCAGCGAGGCTCGGGTGTCGGCGCGGACGTTGTATTGCTGGGGGTGATGCATCGCGCCGAACCAGAGGTCCACGTAGTTCGAGAGGCTGATGTTGATTTCTCCGCCGTAGCCCATCGAGGTCCCGTATTCGGACTTGAGGGGGTCCGTCGAAGGGCGAAATTGGGCGTACTTGCCGATGATCCGGGACGGGGCGGCCGCCCAGGCGCCCGCCGTCGCCAGGATGGCAAGGACGAGGAAGGCTCCAGAGCGCTTCATGGATAACGGCGTTCCTTCGGGACCCTCACGATAATTCAGCCCCGGCGCGGCGTCAATAATCGGGGCCGATGAGGGCGGGGGGGATATTCTCTCCGCTCCCCTTCACCCTTTGCGGCTAGCCGCGAACCGTCTTGAAGCGAACGGGCGGCTGGACTAAGATATCGGCATGAAGATCGCGCTCGTCCAGGTCAAGGCGTCCCGGAACCCGGCTGCCAACCTCGCTCGCGGGCTCGACGCGTTCTGGACGGCGGCCCGGGCCGGCGCCGATTTGGTCGTCTTTCCCGAGCTTGCCTTCCTGCCGTTTCTGCCGCGGCGGCGGGCCACCGCGCGGGCGCTGGCCCTGGCCGAACCGATCCCGGGTCCGACGACGGACCGCTTCGCCGCAGAGGCCGCCCGAGCTGGAGTCGTCGTCGTCCTGAACCTGTTTGAACGGCGCGCCGGCCGCACCTACGACGCCTCGCCCGTCATCGACGCCGACGGGTCGCTCCGCGGAATCACCCGCATGGTCCATATCATGGACGGGCCGGGTTTCCGCGAGCGCGGCTATTACGCGCCGGCCGCGGACACGGACCTCGTCGTCAAGACGCGCGTCGGCCGCGTCGGCGTCTGTATCTGCTACGACCGCCATTTCCCCGAATACATGCGGGGGCTGGCCCTGGCCGGGGCCGAGATCGTCGTCATCCCCCAGGCGGGCGTCGTCGGCGAGTGGCCGGCCGGTCTGTTCGAGGCCGAGGTGCGCGTCGCCGCCTTCCAGAACGGTTATTTCGGAGCCTTGGCCAACCGGGTGGGGAGGGAGGGCGGCCTCCGTTTCGCGGGAGAATCCTTCGTCGCCGGCCCGGACGGGTCGATCATCGCCCGCGCCCCGCGCGGCCGGGAAGGCGTCCTTCTCGCCGACTGCGATCGGACGCGTCTTCGCGCGTCGCCGGCCCGCCGTCATTTCCTTCCCGACCGGCGCCCGTCCTTCTACCGCCGCCTGAAGCTCGGCGGATGACGCCCGGGCGTCGTTGACAAAGGCGGAGAATTTGTCTAAAGTGCGGT
>JAFGBC010000354.1 GCA_016933355.1 Candidatus Aminicenantota bacterium | reverse complement strand
AGGCTGATCTTGGGATGGGAGAGATGGCTTCCGTTGATGAGCTTCCAGCCGTGGCGGCAAAACTCCAGGAACCTCATGCCCTTGACCAGGACAAGGTCGAGCAGGCCGTCGTCGAGCCTGGCCTCGGGGGCGACCTTCATACCCTTTCCGAAGATGCGGCCGTTGGCGACGGCGCCGATCAGGTAGGCGTCGGAGGGGAGCGACCGGCCGTCGACGCGGACGCCGAGGCGTCGGCTCCGGTAGCGCATCATCGTCGTCACCAGGCACTTGACGTAGGAGGACGCCCGGCGCTCCATCCGGTTCCGGTTGACCTTGGCCACGACCTCGCCGCCGACGCCGAAATCGGCGATGTTGAGGAAGAAGCGCTCCTCGTCTCGGCCGGCCGGCGACCGGAAGGTCGCCTTCCCGACGTCGATCGGGGTCGAGGGCCCGTCGGCGAGGACGCGCATGGCCCCCTTGAGCGTCATGGGAATGCCCAGGCTTCGGGCCAGGTCGCAGCCGCTGCCGGAGGGGACGATGCCCAGGGCGGCCCGGGGATTGATCGGACGCCGGTTTTCGAAGAAGCCGTTCCCGATCTCGTTCAGCGTCCCGTCCCCGCCGACGCCGATGACGAGCTCCGTCCCGTCCCTCAGAGCCGAGCGGGCGATCTCGATGGCTTCCAGGGGAGCCCCGGTGAACTCGCAGCGGTACTCGTTGAGGACGGCGCGGAAGGCTTCCTTGATCTGGCCCCAGCGCTTACGGGTCCGACCCTGGTTCGACTCAGGGTTGACGATGACTTGGGTCTTGAGGCGGGGCATAGCCTGCTCCGGGAGGCGGACTGGGTTTGCGCCCGAAGAGAGAGACGCCGATGATCCCGCCCAGGGCGCCGAAGGCGGCGAAAAGGACGGCGCTGATGATGACGCCGACCAGGAACCAGGCGGGGCCGGGCGCCGCCTCCGCGCTGCCCTCGATCCAGGACTCCCAGCCCGAAGGCATGTCGTCCGCGTACTTGGCCATCCGTTCCAGAAGGGTTTTCACGAAGTCGGCGTTGACGGCCCTGAGCGGAAGGCTGACCAGGGATTCGACGATGGCCGCCACGATCCCGGTCAGCATGCCGACGATGGCTCCGTCGCCGCTCGTCAAGCTTCGCGGCGAATCCTTGGCCGTGAGGCGAACGGCCAGCATGGCGCCGCCGATGATCCACAGACAGCACAGGCAGCTCAGAATGGGGACGCCGGAGAGGACGCCTGCGACAGCCCCGCCTATGAGCGCCGGCACCAGCATCTCGGGCCGTTGGGTGTCGGTCATCGCTTATCCTCCTAAATCGCCGTTCGAACCAGAGCGCCGAGCCGCTATTTTAGGCTTTTTATCGGACGGATTCAACTCCAGGTCTTTCCGGGCCAAGGCTTCGACAAGTCCGGTGACGAAGAAAAAAGGCAAGATCAGCCCCCAGGCCGCGGCCATGGCGAAGCGCATCCCGGCTGGCGAAGCCCAAAATCCCAGGATGTTTCCCGCCACGTCCACCGCCGTCGGGGCGGAGGCGACCAGAAAGAGCGGCCGGGAGGGAAGGCGGACGGAGCGGAAGCCCCGGACGAAGGCGTAGAGGACGAGACCGCCTCCGAACCCGAGATAGACCCCCAGGCAGCGCGCGCAAACGGCCAGGGGCCGTCCGTCCAGCCGAAAGCAGCGCTCCGGATTCTGGTGGCAGAGCGGCGCGAAGAGGCTGTAGAGGAACGCGCTCCATCGAGGGTATCTCTCCTGGAGGAGGGGAGCGGCCCCGACGGCGAGGAGCAGGGCCGCAAGGCCGAGCCAGGATAGGGCGTAAACGAGGAGGATGGCCCTTTTTTGCGCCATGTCAGCAGATCCCGCGCCGGCGCAGGTCGGCGAGAAAACCGGCCAGGACGAGGGCGTTCGCCGTCGGCAGGCAGAGGCCCATCAAAACCCCGTAGGCCTCCCGACCAAAGATGTCGTACAAAAACAGCGCCGTCCAAGCCAGGCTGGCCGCTAATAAGACGCGTCCGGCACTCTGGAAGCGGCCGAAATGCCGGAGCGCGATGACCACGGCCGGGAGGCCCGCCAGCAGGGTATAATCCCATCCGAGAGGAGAAACGAGAGGCGTCAAGAGAAGAAGGATCGCGACTTCGAGCGCGAGAAAACGGGAATCTGGACGAGCCTCGGAGCGGGAGCGGCCTTTGAGGATGATCCAAAGCGTGAACAGCCCCAGCAGGGCGGCCGCCGCCCAACCGACCGCGGAGGCCGCCGAACCGGCGAGGTGTTTGGCCGCACAGGCGAAGACCGAGACATTATCTTGGGAGGTCAGAAGCGGCGGCGTCGACGCCGTCAAGCCCACGACCCATTCCCTAATGACGATCCAGTTGCCGCTCATCCCGTAAAAAAGCCCCGGCAGTAAAAATGACGCGGCCAGGACCGCAACCCCGGCGGCCAGCGCCCGAGGTTTCCGCCGCACGAGAAAGTAGGGCAGGAAAACAAGGGTATAGGGCTTAACGGCCGTGGCCACCCCCCAGAGAAGGCCGGCCGCCGATTCGAAGCGCGCGCGTCCCTCGTCCTCGGCCCGAGCCAGGAATCGGGCCGAAAACAGCATGAAAAGCAGGATGAAGATATTGACTTGGCCCAGCTCGAGCTCGCGTAAAAAAAACTTGCCGAGGATGAGAAGAGACAGGACTCGGGCCGCCCAGGATTGCGGACCGTCCGCCCATCCGGCCAGACGCATAGACAGCTCCAGACAGAACCCGATCGCCAGCAGGCTCAGAAAAAACCAGGCGGCCTTGGCCCCTTCGGGGGGCAGGACCGTCAGGGGAAGATACATCAGGGCGGCGGCCGGCGGATACTTGAACTGGAAATGGCCGTCCTCGCTCCTGTAGAGCGTCTCGCCCAGCGGGATGCGCCGGGCCGCCCGGTCGTTAACCTCGAAATCGACCATGCGCCGCTCAAGAAGCCCTAAAACCAAGGCGGCCAGTGTGAGGATCAGCGCGGCGCCGGCCGCCGCCCAGCGCGGAAGGCTTGGCTTCTTCATGGGTGGATTCAGGCTACTCAAGGACGCCGCCCGTTGTCAACTCCGTCCGAGGCCCTATCCCAGGGAGGAAGGGGTTGACATCGTATTTTTATCTATGTCAATATGTAGCCAATGTCCAGCCTATCGTCTCCTGTCCAGGAGGGAGGATCCATGAACAAACGGACGTCGTTCGTCGTCGGGACCGGGCTGTGCCTCGTCCTCGCGGCTCCGATCGCCGCGCAGTTCCCGTCCCAAACCGTCGAGTCGGTCCGCATCCTGAACCAGAATCAAGCCGGCGTCGTCACGCTGACGGCCTACTCCGCCGCCAAGGACGTTCTCGGCCGGGGCACGGGATATGCCGTCAACTCGGAATATATCGCCACGAACTACCATCTGGTCAGCATGGCCTCGAGCGTGGAAGCCGTCAACAACAAGGGCAAGAAGCTCAAGGTCGAAGGGATCGCGGCTATCAGCCGCGAGTTCGATATCGCCCTGGTCCGGATCAAGGGGGAGCTCCCCATCCTCACCATCGGAAACTCGGATACGCTCGCTTCCGGTAACCGGGTTTTCGCGATCGGCGGAGAAGCCGACGGCGTCCTCCAGGTCCGGGAGGGGACAATCCGCGAAAGTGTCGCCCTCGGCCAGTCCAAGAACATCTTCACGCTCAGCCTGGATATGCCGGAGTCGTTCCAGGGCGGGCCGGTCTTTGCGCTCAACGAACAGATCGTCGGCATGCTGGGCATCCTGGATAGGGGTCTAAAGTTCCTGATCCCGATCAACGTCGTCCGGCAGATGAGCCTTCAGGGACGGGTGATTCCCTTCGATGAATGGACGCCGGAGGATTATCTCCAGAACCTCGACGGCGCCTATCTGGCGGGCCGGCTCGCCTACCTGACCCAGGACACGGCGCGCGCCGAGAGGTTTCTGACCAGGACGGTGACCCTGAATCCCCAGCTGATCGACGCCCAGACCTACCTGGCCTCCGTTCTCGCCGGCAACCGGGACTACCAGGGAGCCATCCAGGCTTACCGGCGCGTCCTCGAACAGTCGCCCAACAACGTCCAGGCCCTGGCCGGGCTGGGACAGGTCTATATCCGCCTCCAGCAATTTGCCGATGCCGTGCCGCTCCTGGAACAGGCGGCCCGATTAAACCCCAGCGACAAGGAAGCCTATTACAACCTCGGCCTGGCCTATGAACAGGTCAAAGACTTCGCCAAGGCCGCCGACGCCTACGGCAAGTACATCCAGTCGCAGCCCGAGAATCCCTGGACGGGGTACCTGCAGCTCGGCTTGTGCTATATCGAGCTGGCCCAGTACGATATGGCCATCCAAGCCCTCCTTAGGGCGTCCGAAACCCAGCCCCGGGACATCAAGACGAACTACACGCTGGCCATGGCCTACCAGAAGGCCAACGAACAGGCCAAGGCCGAAGAGATCTATAATAACCTGGCCCTCCTGAATCCCCAGGAAGCTGCGACCTACTTCAGCATGGTCGTCAAGATGTATGACGAGGCCGGGAACTACGCCAAGGCCATCGAAGCCGCCCGTAAGGTCGTCGATCTCAACCCCAAGAACGAGATGTCCGTCTATAACCTGGGCATCATGTATTTCAAGCTGGAACGCTACGACGAGGCCATCCAAGCCTTCCGCGACGTCCTGGCCATCAAGCCCGACAGCGCCGAGGCCTGGTACCAGATCGGGTTCAGCTATTCCAAGCAGAAAAAGACGCGGGAGTCGATCGACGCCTTCCGCCAGTACACGACGATGCGCCCCGACGATGTCTACGGCTGGCTGAACGTCGGCGTCGGATTCATGCTCCTCAAAGACTTCGACTCGGCCCTCGAACCGCTTCGCAAGTGCGTTGAGCTCAAGCCCGACTACGGCGTCGCGCTCTATAACCTGGCCATCGTCTACCTCAACCTCAACGATAACTTCAGCGCCAGGGACGTCTACAACAACCTGACGCGGATCGACCCCGAGCTGGCCGAGAAGCTTCGCAAACTTCTGAGATAATTAGAGATACGGAATCGGGTCGCGGCGTTTGACAAGACGGCGCGTCTGTGTTATGTTCAATCCTCAGCTCTGACCGGCGCGAGGGCGCTCCCGTTTTCTCTGCTGGAAGTTCTCTCTCGCCGTCAAGGACGGGCAGGTGGCGGAATCGGCAGACGCGCTAGGCTTAGGACCTAGTTCCTGATGAAGGAGTGCGGGTTCGAGTCCCGCTCTGCCCACTCTCGGAGCCTCTCCGCCCGGAGCATGGGAATTCCCGCAGAAGGACGATGGCGTTATGACAACCCGCACAGCGGATGACACTCCGGACGCGTCGTTTCGCGTGATCGACGCCACACGGAGGGAAATCGACATCGAAATCCCGGCCGCCGCGGCCGCCCGCGAATTCGTGAGCGCCCTGGACCGGACCGCGGCCCGTGTCAAACTCGACGGCTTTCGGGCGGGACGGGCGCCCCGGGACATGGTCAAGCGGATCCTCTCCGACGACCTCCGCCACTCGGTCATCGAGGCCCTGGCCCCCCGCGCCATCCAAGACGCCTTGCGGAGTCGCGCCGTTTCCCCCCTCGAGCCGCCCGTGATCCGCGATGTCCGCTACGAAGAAGGGGACCCCCTGCGGTTCACGGCGTCCTTCGAAGTGTGGCCCGAGTTCGACCTGCCCGACCTGCGCTCCGTCCAGGTCCGGAAAAAGGCCGTCCCGGTCGGCGATACGGACGTTGACGCAGCCTTGGATTCCCTCCGCCAACAGACGGCCGTTTTCGTCCCGGTCGAGGGGCGGGGAGCCGTCGACGGCGATTATGTCGCCGTCGAGCTCAGGACCCGCGATCTTCAGACCAAACGGTTCTTCCCGACCGATAAGCATGTCCTCCTGGCCGGACACGCCGACAACGACCCCGCGCTCAACGCCCATCTCGCCGGAATCCAACCCGGGGACATACGGACGTTCCAGATCGCTTACCCGACCGCCCATCCCAACAGGAAGCTGGCCGGGAAGAGCGTCGAGCACAGCCTGAAAGCCCTGTCCGTCAAGGCCCGCAAGCTTCCCGACCTAGACGACGAATGGGCGCGCGGCTTGGGGGACTACGCCGGCCTCGAGGACCTCAAGAGCCGGGTTCGGAGAGAGCTCCAGGCCGGGCGCGATCACCAGGCCCGTCGCGAAGCCGCCGAGGAGATGATCCAGGCGATCGCCGACCGGATGGCGCTGCCGCTGCCGACCGCGCTGGTCGAGCGAGAGGCCGAGGGCATCCTGTCCGAGGCGTTAACCGGCCCGGACGGGAAGACGGTCCGGATTCCACCGGCCGAGTTCGAGGCGCTCCGGGCCGAGGCCGCCCGGCGGGCCGAGCGCAAGGTCCGCAACCACATGATTCTGAGGAAGATCGCCGAGGCCGAGCGTCTCGAGGTCAGCGAGGAGGAGACCGACGACGAGATCCGGCGCCTGGCGCGATCCCACAACGTTCCCTTCGCCCGTCTCCGCGAGACGTTCGACGCCGAGGACCGCCGCGGGGAGTTGCGGACGAGCCTTCTCCTGAAGAAGGCCGTTGACTTTTTGGCCCGGTCGGCTATAATGGATTAACGAAGCCTTTCACCATGGCTGTCATCCCCTTTGTCGTCGAACAGGACGGTCGAAGTGAACGCGCCTATGATATCTACTCGCGGCTTCTCAAGGACCATATCGTCTTCATCGGGACCGAGATCAACGACGATGTGGCCAATACCGTCATCGCCCAGCTCCTCTACTTGGAGGCGGACAATCCCGACAAGGAGATCTTTCTCTATATCAACTCGCCGGGGGGAAGCGTGACGGCCGGGCTGGCGATCTACGACACGATGCAATATATAACCTCTTCAATTTCAACGATATGCGTTGGACAAGCGGCCAGCATGGCCGCCGTCCTCCTCGCCGCGGGAACGCCGGGCAAGCGCTATTCTCTGCCCAACGCCCGCGTCATCCTCCATCAGCCGTTCGGAGGATTTCACGGACAGGCGTCGGATGTCGCCATCCAGGCCAAGGAGATCCTCCGGGTCCGGGACGACATCAACGCGATCCTCAACCGGCACACGCGGCAGCCCCTGGACAGGCTCCAAGCGGATATCGAACGGGATTTCATCATGACGGCCGCCCAGGCCAAGGACTACGGTCTCATCGACCACATCATCGTCCGCCGGGGCGCCGCGGGGAATCCCTAGGATCTTTCAATCGGTCCCGACGGACCCGGAAGGAACATGGACAGCCAACAGCCGAAAGCGCCGCCCCCCGTCCGGTGCAGCTTCTGCGGCCGGGGCCAGTCCCAGGTCAAGAAGATGGTCGCCGGCCCGGGCGGAGTCTACATCTGCGACGCCTGCGTCCAGGTCGCCCACTCGATCCTCGTCTCGGACCGGGTGGGGGAGGAACGCGGGGAGCGCAGCGGCCGCCTGACGCCCCTAGAAATCAAGCGGGCCTTGGACGAGCACATCATCGGCCAGGAGACGGCCAAAAAGAAGATCTCGGTCGCCGTTTACAACCACTACAAGCGCATCGCCCTCCCCAAGACGGGTGCCGACGTCGAGATCGCCAAGAGCAACATCCTCCTGATCGGACCGACCGGGACGGGCAAGACTCTGATGGCCCAGACGCTGGCCCGGATCCTGGCCGTCCCCTTCGCCATCGCCGATGCGACGACCCTCACCGAGGCCGGCTACGTCGGCGAGGACGTCGAGAACGTCATCCTCAAGCTCTTCCAAGCCGCCAAGGGCGACGTCGAGAAGGCCCAGAAGGGGATTATCTATATCGACGAGATCGACAAGATCACCCGGAAGAGCGAGGGCCCTTCGATCACGCGCGACGTCTCCGGCGAAGGCGTCCAACAGGCTCTCCTCAAGATCATCGAGGGGACGGTCGCCAACGTTCCGCCCCAGGGAGGCCGAAAGCATCCTTATCAGGAGTTCATCCCGATCAATACGACCGACATCCTGTTCATCTGCGGCGGCGCCTTCGTCGGCCTGGACAAGATCATCGCCCAGAGGGTCGGCCAGGGGTCGGTCGGATTCCGCTCGACCGGCGTCAAGCGCGCGGGGCAGGAGCTCGAAGAGCTCTACGCAGGCCTGATCCCCCAGGACCTTCTCCGCTACGGCCTTATCCCCGAGCTCGTCGGCCGCATCCCGGTCATCGCCACCCTGTCCGCCCTGGACGCCGAGGACCTCATCCGGATTCTGACCAAGCCGCGCAACGCCATCGTCCGCCAATTCCAGAAGCTGTTCGAGATGGAGGGCGTCGACCTCGTCTTCACCGAGGACGCCCTGTCCGCCATCGCCCACAAGTCCCTGGAGCGGAAGCTGGGCGCCCGCGGGCTGCGGACGATCATCGAGGACCTGATGCTCGACCTCATGTTCCATTTGCCCTCCCAGGCGCGCCCCCAGCGCATCGTCATCACCCGGGACATGGTCGAGGACGAGGCCCTTCGCTACGAAGACCTGAAGCACGTCGTCGGGGAGTAGACATGACGGACGCCAACGAACACGCCGAAGTCATCCGCAATATCCCGCTCATCCCCCTGCGCGACCTGGTCGTCTTCCCCTCGACCCTGGTTCCGTTCATCATCGGCCGGCCCTCCTCGGTCCAGGCCCTGGAGAAGGCCCTCGAGAAGGACGGCCTGGTCTTCCTCTCGGCCCAGATGGACCCCAACGTCAACAACCCGACCCCCAAGGACATCTACTCGCTCGGGGTGACGGCCAAGATCATCCGGACCGCCAAATCGGACGACCAGAACACGAAGGTCATCGTCGAGGGCAAGCGCCGGGCCAGGGTGATCGAATACCTGTCGACGGTGCCCTACTACCAGGTCTTGGCCAAAATCGTCAAGGACACCGAGGATCGCAGCCCCGAAGCCAAGGAGCTCCACAAGAGGGTCTTGGGCCTATTCGAGGAGTACCTCAAGATCCACCAGAGCGCCAACGTCGATTCCATCGTGTCCGCCCTGAAAGACAACGCGCCGGAACGCGTTTCGGACATCATCGCCTCCCACCTCTACCTCCCCCTGGAGGAGAAGCAGAACATCCTCGAGACCGTCAACAGCCTGGAACGGCTGCGCCGGCTCAATTTCGTCCTCGAGAATGAGATCCTCAAGCTCAGGACCCGCTTCAAGCACGAGATGGCCAAGGGGTCCCGGCGCAAGACCGGCGTCTACGGCGGGGATCAGGGGCAAAAGGTCTTCCCGGCCGGCCTCAATTACCGCAAGGAGGACCAGCCCAACGAGATCGACGAACTCAAGCAGAAGATCGCCAAAGCCGGGCTTCCGCCCGACGCCCTGGACAAGGCCCAGAAGGAGATCGACCGCCTGGAGACGATGCCCCCCATGTCGGCCGAGGCGACGGTCTGCCGCAACTACCTGGACTGGCTGATCTCCCTGCCCTGGACCAAGAAATCCCGCGAGAAGCGGGACCTCAAGGACGCCGAGCGGATCCTCAACGAAGACCACTTCGGCCTGGAGAAGGTCAAGGAGCGCATCCTCGAATACCTGGCCATCCGGCAGCTCGTCAAGCAGCCGAAAGGCGTCATCCTGGGCCTTCTGGGTGCCCCCGGAGTAGGGAAGAGCTCGCTGGGCAAGTCGATCGCACGGGCGACCGGACGACGCTTCGTCCGGCTCTCTCTGGGAGGCGTCCGGGACGAAGCCGAGGTCCGCGGCCACCGCCGGACCTACATCGGGGCCTACCCGGGCCGGATCATCCAGATGATCAAGCGGGCCGGGACCAAGAATCCCGTCTTCCTCCTGGACGAGGTCGACAAGATGAGCATGGACTTCCGGGGCGACCCGGCGTCGGCCTTGATGGAGGTCCTCGACCCCGAGCAGAATAATGCCTTCCTCGACCACTACATCGACACCGACTTCGACCTGTCCCAGGTCATGTTCATCGTGACCGCCAACCAGACCGAGCCCATTCCCCGGCCGCTCATCGACCGGATGGAGATCATCCGCATCCCCGGCTACACCGAGGACGAAAAGCTCCAGATCGCCAAGCGCTTCCTCGTCCCCAAGCAGACGAAATCCCACGGTCTGGCGCCGTCCGCCCTCGGCCTCAGCGACCCGGCCCTGGCCAAGATCATCCGCGAATACACCAAGGAGGCCGGCGTCCGGAACCTGGAGCGCGAGATCACGACCATCTGCCGCAAGATCGTCAAGCGCGTCGTCGACCGGGGCCGCGACCATCGGGAACGGGTGACGCCGCGCAACCTCGAGAGCTATCTGGGCATCCCCAAGTTCCGGCGCTCCGAGATCGACCGCAAGGACGAGATCGGCGTCGCGATCGGGATGGCCTGGACCGAGACCGGCGGCGAGATCCTGACCTTCGAGTCGACCAAGATCCACGGCAAAGGGAATTTCACCCTGACCGGCCAGCTGGGCGCGATCATGCAGGAGTCGGCCCAGGCCGCCTTCAGCTTCGTCCGGGGCAAGATCTACGAGCTCAGCTTCGCCCGCGACCTTCATAAGAATTTCGACATCCACATCCACGTCCCGGAGGGCGCGACGCCCAAGGAGGGCCCTTCGGCCGGGATCACGATCGCGACCTCGATCATCTCGCTGCTGACCGAGATTCCCGTCGCCAAGAAGATCGCGATGACCGGCGAGATCACGTTGAAGGGCAAGGTCCTGCCGGTGGGCGGGATCAAGGAGAAGCTCTTGGCCGCCCATAGGGAAGGGATCCGGGAAGCCGTCATCCCCCTCGACAACCGGGCCGACCTCAAGGATATTCCCAAGCTCCTCAAGCAGGAGATGGTCATCCACCTGGTCGAGACCATGGACCAGGTCCTCAAGCTCGCGCTGATCCGGGACCTCGCCGACGCCAAGCCGGCCGGCGAGACGACGGCGGAGGACAGCCGAAAGGAGACGCCGCCCGCGACCGGAGAAGCGGAGGGGGCCGGCCCAGGCTTAGCTCATTAGAATCAAGAATTGATTGAATGTACAGGCGCGTCCGCGCCCGCAATTTCTCGGAAGAGGTAAGATCGATGAAAGAGTACACGCTCCTGGAGCTCGAAGAAAAAGAAATGGCCCAGCTGACGAAGGTCGCCACCGGCCTCGGTCTGAGCGAGGCGGAGGCGGAGGAAGGCTCCAAGCATAACCTGATTTT
>JAFGBC010000124.1 GCA_016933355.1 Candidatus Aminicenantota bacterium | reverse complement strand
CTCGGCCACCCTCATCCGGCGCGGGACGGCGATATCGAGATACCACGGCCTCAGGTCCGAGGGGTCGGCCTTCAGCGCCGGCGACGCCGTCGAGAGGAGCGCCTTGACGCCCGTCCAGTTCTCGCCGCTCCGCTGCCGGATGAGCGCCGTCGTCTGGAGCTCGACCTCGCCCGCGTCGGGAAGGGCGCGCAGCGTGTAGACCGGATGCCAGCGGGCCTCGGTCACCGCGTAGGACAGCGCCATCGCGAACGACCCGGCCTGGGCGGTCTCGACATAGACCGTGACCCGGCGCGCCTCCTGCGGCCGCTGGGGCTTCATCTCCGCCAGCCTCTTCTTGAGAGCCTCGCTCTTCGCCTGGCGGTCCTTGAGCGCGGCCTGCTCCTCGAGCCCGCCCGCCTTGACGGCCTGAAGCTTCGTCCCCAGGAAATCGACGACGCGCTCCCAGCCGGCCGTGTCGATCCGTCCGGCCGCGATGTCCTGGGACGCCTTGGCCGCGCTCGACGACTCGATCGACTTCAGGAACTTCTCCTGGGTGTCGAGGACGTCGAGGCGCGCCTTGATCTCGGCCGCCTCCCGCTCGAGCGCGTCGATCTCGGCCTGGAGCTTCTTGATCTCGGGCAGGAGCGCCGACTCCAGGAACATCCGGGTGACGTCCAGCCCGAGGATCTTGACGGCGGCCGTGCCCTTGCCCGTCACCCGGAGCGAGCTGGGGATGAGCGTCGCCGGCAGGCCTTCGAAAACGACGGCCTTGTCGGCGGGAGCGAGGCGGAGCTCGGCTTCGCGGACGACCGTCGCCCGCTCCGGGAAGACCGTGACCGATTTGACCGCGCTCTTGGCGAGGACGGAGCCCGGAGCGAGGTCCGGGCCCTCCGCGGCTTCGGGGGCTCCGGCGGCAGCCTGGGGCGCGGCCTGCAGCGAGACCGATAACGCGACGGCGAGAATCGCGGTTAAGACGACGGCTTGTCTGCGCATGAAGATTATCTCCTATTTGTGTGCATTATACATAATTCCGGGGACACACGACCTAAATTTCGAACCGGCCTCTCCGAGCCCTCCTGATTAGGATCACTTGAGCATAAAGCGGACGTGCGCGTCAACGATGAAGGCGCAAAGCCGGGGCCCTTGAGGAGGACGAGGAGAGGATGGTGAAGAAGGCCGTATGAGAACCGAAGCGGGCACGGCTCCCGCCGACCGGAGAGAGGCGGGAGAGCGGAGGCTCGAATCGAGTGAGCTTTCCTCGCCGGGGAAAGCGAACGCGCCTTCGAACCAGCCCTCTCCGAGCCCTCCTGATAAGGATCACTTCAGCTCGAAACGGACGGTCACATTGACGAGGACGGCGCGGGGCTTGCCGTTGATGACCATCGGCTCGTAGATCCATTGCCGGACGGCGTCGACCGCGGCCTCGTCGAGGAACGCGATGGACCGCAAGACGCGGACCCGCACGACGCGGCCGTAGACGTCGGTCACGGCTTCGACGACGACGTCGCCCTCGATCCGCGCCTCCCTCGCGATCTCGGGATAGACGGGCGCGACCGCCTTGACGAGCCGGGGCGGCCGGACCACGGCGACGGGCGGCTCCGGCCCCTCGATCGTGTTCACGATCCGGTCGATGACTGGACCCACGATGCCCGAGAAGACGCCGTCCTTGGCTCCCCCTTCGATCCCCCACTCCACGCCCCCCTCCCCGTCTCCCGCGAAATCGGGCAGGGCCGCATCCTCAATGTCTTTCGGGATGTCGACGGGGGCTACGAGGCGTCCCGGCGCGGCCGCGGGCCGGGCCTGGACGGGCTTGATCTTGGTGCGGCCGGGGCGGGCCGGGCCCTTCTTGGCGGGCGGGAGCGGCGGCGGAGCCGGGGCGGCGAAAATGACGTCGACGACGTCGGGGACGTCCGGCGGCGCGCCCGCCTTGATGAGCGGGACGACGATGAGTGCGGCGATCACGGCCGCGTGGATCGCCACGGCCGCCGGAAAGACGAGGACTTTGCGCCCGAAACCCGCTTCGGGCTCGAACAGGCTTGCGTTGAACATGGTCGCCTCCTTTGGAGAGAATTCAGGGGACACGATGCCGAATTCAGAAATTCGGTTCATGTCCCCCGAATTCCCAGGCCGTCCCGCGGCCTCCACTCCCTATACCCGGCGAAAGGAGATTTATTCCAGCCGGCCATTCACGCCGCGCTTAGGACGGGCAAGGTGCATGGGATGGAGAAGGCCTTTAGAGGGTTGAGCGGGTGCGGTCCCTGACGGCATAGATACGTCAGGGCAGTGCCGCTAGTGAAATCCTCGACACCCCGGCCTGAAGGCTGGGGCTTGTTCAGGATTAACCCTGAGCCGCGCTGCCATCCCCGCCTTAAAAGGCGGGGCTTCGCGACGGCGAACGGGTGAAACGGCAGCGGCACACTCCCTGCGGAGCGAAGCGGAATAATCAAGTATGGTGTCCCCGGAATTATCCGAGGGCGAGGGAGAGTCGACGGAGAAGGCCGTATGAGAGACCGAGCGGGCACGAACGATTCAGGAAGGAAAGGCGAGGCCGATGGGGCGGAGAAGGCCG
>JAFGBC010000353.1 GCA_016933355.1 Candidatus Aminicenantota bacterium | reverse complement strand
CGGCTTGTCAACCGCGCGGCGCCGTGGTCTAATATCCGCGACGGCGGAGCCATGAAGCGTCTCAAGGTCGGCCTCTCGGGCGTGCGCGGGGTCGTGGGCGAAACCCTGACGCCCGGCCTGGCCGTGGATTTCGCCTCGGCGTTCGGCACGTTCTGCGGCGGCGGCCGGGTCCTGGTCGGCCGTGATACGCGCCCGTCGGGCCCCATGCTCAGGGCGGCTGCCGTCTCGGCCCTCCTGGCCTCGGGCTGCGACGTCACGGACCTCGGCGTCTGCCCGACGCCCGTCCTCCAGTACCTGATCCGCAGGCTGAAGGCCCGGGGCGGCATCTCCATCACGGCCGGCCACAACGGCGCCGAGTGGAACGCCCTGACCTTCCTGGGCGGGGACGGGGCTTATCTCGACGAATTCCAGGGAGGCGAAGTCCTCGACCTCTACCACCTCGAGAAATTCGCCCAGCCTCCGGTCGAGAAGCTGGGACGGATCCGGCCCGCGCCGCGCGAACCGGCCGCCCCCTACTTCAAAGCCCTGCGCCGCTTCATCGAGACCGAGGCCGTGCGCCGGGCCGGATTCAAGGTCGTCATCGACCCCTGCAACGGCGCCGCCGCCGGCTACGTCGACAAATTCTGCCGGGCGTTGGGTTGCGAACTCGTCCCGGTCAACGACCAGCCGACGGGCGTCTTTCCCCATGACCCCGAGCCGAGGCCGCGGAACGCGGCCGAGGTCGCCTCGATCGTCCGGATCACCTCGTCTCAGGCCGGCTTCCTCCTCAACAGCGACGGGAGCCGGCTGTCCTGCGTCGCCGAAGACGGCGAGACGCTTTCCGAAGAATACGCCTTTCCGATCATCGCCGACTACATCCTGGGCCGGCGGCGCGGCCCGGTCGTCACCAACCTCTCGACCTCGCGGATGATCGAAGACGTCGCCCGGCGCCACGGCTGCCCCGTCGTCCGGGCCCGGGTCGGACAGAGCCCGGTCATCCAGGCCCTCCTGGCTGAGGACGGCGTCCTGGCCGGCGACGGGAGCGGGAGCGCCGCCGTCCCGGCCTTCCAGCCGGCCTTCGACGCCTCCCTGATGATCGGGCTCATCCTCGAAGCGATGGCGGCGCGGAAGGCGACGCTCGGCGAGCTGGCCCGGGGTCTCCCCAAGTACCACATCGTCAAGGACAAGGTCGCCTGCCCGCCCGAGCGCGTCCACACCGTCGTCCAGGACGTCCGGTCCCTGTTCCCGGGCCGGACGCTCTCGCTCTTCGACGGCGTCCGTGTCGAGGACGAGGACGGTTGGGTCCACGTCCGGGCCTCGGCGACCGAGCCCATGATCCGGGTCATCGTCGAGGACAAATCTCTGGACAAGGCCCAGGCGGAGATGGAGAGGGTCGTCCTCTTCGTCGCGGGCCGGGCGGCCGGAGGATGACGAGGACGCGCCGATGAAAGACAGGCTGTCCCTCAAGGTCAGCGTCTCGGGCGTTCGCGGCGTCATCGGCGAGAGCCTGACGCCCCGTCTGGCCGCCCGTTTCGCCCAGGCCTTCGGCACCTACCTGGGCGGCGGCAAGGTCGTCGTCGGCCGGGACGCCCGGCTGTCCGGCCCCATGCTCCAGGAGGCGGTGACCGCGGGCCTGCTCGCGGTCGGCTGCCGGCCCGTCGACGTCGGGCTCTGCCCCATCCCGAGCTTCCAGGTCCTGACCAAGGCGCTCCAGGCCCGGGGCGGCATTGCGATCACGGCCAGCCACAACCCGGGAGAGTGGAACGGGCTCAAGTTCATCGGCGAGGCCGGCCTGTTCCTGAACCGCTCCCGGTTCGCCGAGTTCAACGAGATTTACCACCAGGGCGAGTTCGCCCTGGTCCCGGCCGACAAGATGAAGCCGGCGGTCCGCGAGGAGGCGCCGCTCAAGCCCCACCTCGACCGGCTGCTCGCCGCGCTGGACGTCGACCTCGTCCGGCGCCGCCGCTTCCGGGTCGCGATCGACTGCGCCAACGGCGCGGGCGCCGCGCTCGCCCCCGAATTCCTGCGCCGCCTCGGCTGCCGGCCCATCCTCGTCAACGCCGTCCCGCACGGCCGGTTCGAACGGCCGCCCGAACCTGTCCCGGAGAATCTGGGCTCGTTGAAGCGGGCCGTCCGGGCCGATCGGGCCGATGTCGGCTTCGCCCAGGACGCCGACGCCGACCGCCTGGCCGTCGTCGACGAGGCCGGCCGCCCGCTCGGCGAGGAGCTGACGCTGGCCCTGGCCGTCAACCGCGTCCTGTCGTCGCGGACGGCCGGACCCGTCGCCGTCAACCTGTCGACGACGCGCGCCATCGACGACATCGCGGCCGCCGCCGGGGTCCCCGTCTTCCGGACGCGGATCGGCGAGATCAACGTCGTCGAGGAGATCCTGGAGCGGGAGGCCGCGATCGGCGGCGAGGGGAACGGCGGCGTCATCTGGCCGGCCGTCCGTCCCTGCCGGGACAGCTTCGCGGCCATGGGCCTCGTGCTGGAGCTCATGGCCGCATCGGGGAAGAGGCCGTCGGCCCTCCGGCGCGAAATCCCGGCCTATCACATGGTCAAGGACAAGGTCCCGGGAACGGCCCGCCAGGCCCACCTGATCGGCAAGGCCCTCAAGAAGATGTACGCGGGAAAGGGCGAGGTCGTGACCCTCGACGGCGTCAAGGTCGTCTTCGCGGACTCCTGGGTTCACCTCAGGCCGTCGAACACCGAGCCGATTATCCGGATCTTGGCCGAGGCGCGGACCAAGCCCGAGGCCGTCCGGCTCGTCCGCCTCTTCAAGGCCGAGGTCAAGCGCCGCGCGTCCTGACGCGGGGCCGACATCGTTCACCACGCGCCGGGCACGAGGCGGAACCGGACTTCGCGCGCATATTCTTCGTAGCCGGGAAGCTCTTTGCGCAGGGTTTTATCTTCGAGGGCGGTGCGCAGAATGAAAAGCGCGATGATCAGCGAGACCGGGATATAGGCGTACCAGGATCCCAGCGAGGCCGGGAAGCAGAGGAAGACCAGGATGACGCCGGCATACATCGGGTGCCGGATGAAGCGATAGGGGCCCGACCTGCAGACGGCGTGACCGCGCTCGGTCTGAATGCGGACGACATCGGACAGGAAAGCATTTTCCCTCATCGCCCAGAGGGCTATCCCCATGGCCGGCAGATAGCCGACGAAGGCCAGGATTTTGACCGCCGCCGGAACGGAGGACCAGCCGAATCGGACGGCGTCCAGGCCGGGCAGCACGAGGGCGACGATCAGGACGAGCGTGTAGAGGAGCATGATGAGTTTGTCCCAGCTCTTAGCGTCCTTATCGCGGGTCATACGCTCCTTGAGCAGGCCGGGGGCGTGCTTTTTCCACCAGGCGAAGACGCCGGCCACGACGGCGCCGTATAGGATAAGGAGAATCCAGGCTTCGGGCCAGCGCAGCGTTCCGGCCGGGACGAAGAATAACGCCATGATAAAGAGAATGGTACAAGCGAGCTTAAGGACCCTTTTCGTTATCCGACCGCCTGTCCCGCTTCGCACGGCGCCGTCCTCCTTTCTCTCCCGCTGCGGCGGTCTTTCAGTCGATCCGGGGCTTTCT
>JAFGBC010000123.1 GCA_016933355.1 Candidatus Aminicenantota bacterium | reverse complement strand
TACGTTATATAATGAATTGAGTTTTCCCTGTCAAGAGAAATTTCTTTCAATCCACCCCTAGGATGGGATCGGCGTCAGGACCGCGGGTGGCTTTTCCGGTAGGTTTCGAGGAGGTGGCCCAGGTCGAGATGCGTGTATTTCTGCGTCGTGGCCAAGCTGGCGTGACCGAGGAGCTCCTGGATCGTCCTGAGGTCGGCTCCCCGGCTCAGGAGGTGCGAGGCGAACGAATGCCGGAGCGAATGAGGGCTGATCTTCCGGCGGACGGCGGCGCGGCGGATCGAAGCGTCTACGATGCGCTCGACCGAGCGCGCGGTCAGACGGCCTCCCCTCCGATTCAGGAAGACGGCCCTCTCGCCGGAATGCGGGGCGGCGAGGAGCGTCCGCGCCCGCAGGTAGTCCCGGAGCCGGCCCTCGGCCCGGCGGCCGAAGGGGAGGACCCGTTCCTTCTTGCGCTTGCCCCGGATCCGGACCAGCCGCTCTTCGAGATGAACGTCCTCGAGGTCCATGCCGACGAGCTCGCTGACCCGAATGCCCGTCGCATACAGGAACTCTAGCATGGCCCGGTCCCGCGCGGCGAGCGGCGTCGCTCCCCGTTCGAGGTCGAGGAAGGCCGCCATTTCCTCTTCGCTCAGGAACGAAGGGATCGGCCGGTCCAGCTTGGGCGTCGCGACGACCTTGGCCGGGTTGTCGGCGACCCATTTCCGGCGCAAGGCGAAGCGGTAGAACGAGCGGACGGCGGCCAACTTGCGGGCGATGCTCGACTTGCGCAGCTCGGTCGCGTGGAGGTGAGCGATGAAGCCGCGGACGGCGAAGGCGTCCGCCCGCCGGAAATCCGTCTTCCGCTCCTTGAGGTAGGCCGCGTATTGGGTTAGGTCCCGGCGGTAGCCGGACAGCGTGTGGGCGGAGGCGTTCCGCTCGTGAGCCAGGTACGCCAGGAACTCCTCAAGCTCCGTGGTCATGGTCGGGCGGCGCTCCCTCCGTCTTGGGGGCCGGGGCCGGCGGCTCGACCTGCTGCTTCCAGCCGCAGGCCTCGTCGCGGCAGGAGAGGACCGTCCCCGTCTTCACCCGCGTCTTGCGGAGAAGGACGCGCTTCCCGCACTTGGGGCAAGGCTGGTCGACGGGCTCGTCCCAGGTCGCGAACCGGCACTTGGGGAACGAGCTGCAGCCGTAGAAATAGCGGCCGCGCTTCGACTTGCGGCGGAGGAGCGTCCCCCCGCATTCCAGGGGACAGGCGATGCCCGTGTCGACCCGGTCCTTCTTGACGTACTTGCACTCGGGGTACTTCGAGCAGGCGGTGAACTGGCCGTAGCGGCCCCAGCGGACGACCAGCTGGGCGCCGCACTCCGGGCAGGTCTCGTCGAGGAGCTGGGGCTCCTTCTTGCCCAGGCTCTGCTTGTAGTCGCACTCGGGAGCGCCGGTGCAGATCTTGTAATGGCCGTAGCGGCCGCCCTTGATCAGGACCGGCTTCCCGCACTTGGGACAGGGGTCCCGGGCCGGGATCCCGCCGTTGTCCTTGACGCCCGCCTGGGCCTGGGCCTGGACCAGGTCCTGTTCGAGCACGGCGTAGTACTCTCGCAGGGCATCGATCCAGGGCTGCTCGCCGTCCTCGATCTTGTCCAGCTCCTCCTCCATCCGGGCCGTGCACTTGACCTCCATGAGATGGGCGAAGTACTGGACGAGATAGTCCGTGACGAAGACGCCGAGCTCGGTCGGAACGAACTTGCCCTCCTCGCGAACGACATAGACCCGCTTGTGGAGGGCGTCGATCGTCGGCGCATAGGTCGAGGGCCGGCCGATCCCCTGGGCCTCGAGCTCCTTGACCAGGCTCGCCTCGCTGTAGCGCGGCGGCGGTTGGGTGAAGTTCTGCTTGGTCTCGACTTCAAGGAGCTTGAGGGCTTCGCCCGGCTGGGCGGGCGGCAGGACGGAGGCGTCGCCCTTGTTATTGCCGGTCAGAGCCAGGAAGCCGTCGAAGCGGACGACTTCGCCCTTGACCTTGAAGTTGTAGCGGGAGGCGAAGGGCGCCGCGGCGTCCGAGGCGACGGCGGCCGGCGTCGCCCCGATCTCGAACTCGGTCTCCTCGATCCTGGCCGCGCTCATCTGGGACGCGATGAACCTGTTCCAGATCAGGGTGTAGACCCGGAGCTCCTCCCTCTTCAAGTAGGGCGCGACGGCGGCGGGCGGGAGGTCGAAGGAGGTCGGCCGGATCGCCTCGTGGGCGTCCTGACTCTTCTTCTTGTTCTTGAACGCGTGCGGCGTCGCCGGCAGATAATCCTTGCCGTAGGTCTGTTCGATGTGCTCGCGGGCGCCGCGCACGGCGTCGTCGGAAACGCGGAACGAATCCGTGCGCATATAAGTGATGAGTCCGACCAGGCCGCGCTCGCCGATCTCGAGGCCTTCGTAGAGGTGCTGGGCGACGATCATCGTCTTCTTGACCGGGAAGGACAGCAGCCGGAAGCCGGCCTGCTGGAGCGTGCTCGTGATGTAGGGCGGGCTCGGCGCGCGGTGCTTGGTCCGGACGTTGACCTTGTCCAGGACGAAGGCGGCCGTCTTGAGCTCGGCCGCGATCCGGGCGGCGTCGTCGCCGGTCTCGATCTTGACCTTTTTGCCGTCGGCCTTGGCCAGGTCCGCCTTGAACGCCGGCGGCGCCCCGGCCTCGAGCCGGGCCGCGACCGACCAGTACTCCTCCTTGACGAAGGCCTGGATCTCCTTCTCGCGGTCGCAGATGAGCCGGAGCGCGATCGACTGGACGCGCCCCGCGCTCAGGTTTTTGCCCCCGATCTTCTTCCAGAGCAGAGGACTGATCTTGTATCCGACCAGACGGTCCAGGATCCGCCGCGCTTGCTGGGCGTCGATTTTGTTGCGGTCGAGCGTCCCCGCGCGCTCGAACGACTCCTCGACGGCCTTCCGGGTGATCTCGTGGAACAGGACGCGGCGGATCGGCTTGCCCAGGTCCTCGAACAGGACGGACAGGTGCCAGGAGATGGCCTCGCCCTCGCGGTCCGGGTCGGCGGCCAACACGATCGATTCGGCGTCCTGGGCGGCCTTGCGGAGCTCGGCGATGACCGGCTTCTTGTCGGGGATGACGACATAGCTGGGCGCGAAGTTGTTTTCGACGTCGACGCCCAGCTTGGTCTTGGGCAGATCGCGGACATGGCCCATCGAGGCCTTGACCACGTAGCCGGGCCCGAGATAGCGGTTGATCGTCTTCGCCTTGGCCGGCGACTCGACGATGACGAGCGATTTCTGCATTACGGTCTCCTCTGGAAGCGCTGGCCGGGGTGGGCCGCGACCCAGCCCTTGAGTTCGAGGTCGAGCAGGGCGGTCAGGATTTCGGAGACGGAACAGCCGGTACGCTCGACGAGTTCGTCGACGCCGGCGAGCGCGTCCTCCCTGAGCAGGGCCAGGACCCGGGCGCTCTCGGGGCCGGGCTGGGGCCGGTCGTCCCCGCCTCCGGTTTCGGCCGCGGCCGCCAGCAGCTCGTCCCGCAGCGGCGGCGGAAGCTCGGCGGCGACGTCGGTCCAGTCCCGGACGAGCTTGGCGCCGGCCTGGATGAGGGCGTTCGTCCCGGCGCTGAGCTCGGAGGTGACGTTGCCCGGGACGGCCATGACCTCCCGGTTCTGCTCCAGGGCCAGCCGGGCCGATATGAGCGAGCCGCTGCGCCGGGCCGCTTCGACCACGACGAGGGCCCGCGACAGGCCGCTGATGACGCGGTTCCTCAGCGGGAAATGGAAGGCGAGCGGCTGGGCGTCGAGCGCGAACTCCGACACCACCGCCCCGCCGCCGGCCACGATCGTTTCCATCAGCTTCCTGTTCTCCTTGGGATAGGGCACGTTCAGGCCCGATCCCAGCACGGCGACCGTCCGGCCGCCCCGCAGCGCGCCCCAGTGGGCCGCCGCGTCGATCCCGAGCGCCAAACCGCTCGTCACGACCAGCCCGCGCCCGGCCAGGTCCCGGGCCAGCCGCTCGGCGACCGCCCGCCCGTAGGGCGAAGGCCGCCGCGAGCCGACCACGGCCACGCCCGGCCGGCTGAGCGCGTCGGCTCGGCCGGCGCACATCAGGAGCGGCGGGGGATCATAGATCTCGCGCAGGTCGGGCGGATAGTCCGCGTCCTCCCGCAGGAGAAGCGCGATCCCCTTCTTTTCGGCCCGCTCCAGGTCCCGGGCCGCTTGGTCCAGTGTCGAAGCCGAGGACAGGCGCGCGGCCTGTGCCGCGCTCAGGCCCAGGTTGCGCAGCGCGGCCGTTCCTGCCCGGAACGCTTCCTCCAAGGGGGCGAAGCGCTCGGCGACCCTCTGAGCCGGCCCTAGGTTGTCGCCCAGGACCAGGTTCAAGGCCAACCAGTATATGCGATGATCCGCCACCTTGTCTATTACGACGCGAGAACCGGCGTTCCCGTTCTCGCGGGCGGCCCCGGCCGAAAGCGCCGCTCATCGCAAGGTCGGCCCCGGGTACCCCCTTGGGTCAAGCTATTTTAGCAGGAAAGCCCAAAAAAACAAGCAACCCGAGCGCAGAGACTGGAAAATCAGATTTGGCGGGCGGAGCTGGCGGGGCGGAGAAGGCCGTTGGAGGGTCGAGATGGGCAGCAATCGGTGAGGGCTCGGGGAAGGATGGCTCGAAGGCGCGTTCGCTTTCCCCAGCGAGGAAAGCATCACTCGATTCGAGCCTCCGCTCCCCTGCCTTCCCTTCGCTCGGCAGGGACCGTGCCCGCTCCGGCTCTCATACGGCCTTCTTCGCCATCCTCCCCTCGCCCCTCCCGTGTCTCTCAGTTTCCGCGCCTCTGCGGTTTGATCCCCTAGGTTCGGATCGAATCGACTCTCTGAGGCTTCGGGACGGTCGCGGATAGGACGCCGTTTCCTTACTTTCCCAGGAGGACCGAGCCGCCCGTGGCGAAGGTGCCGGCGACGGCGGCGGTCATCAAGCAGGCCAAGGTCGCCGCCAGCAGGGCTTTAAACCCGATCCGCGACAGGTCTTTGACGCGGCCCGGGACGAGCGCCCCCGTCCCGCCGACGAAGATCGCCAGCGAAGCGACGTGGGCGAACCCGCACAGCGCATAAGAGGCGATGACGCCCGAGCGCGGGTCGCTCAGCCCGCCCGAGGACAGGAGCGCGGCCAGGTCCTGGTAGGCGACGACCTCGGTCGCCACCGTCCGCTCGCCGATGAGCCGGGCCACCGCCATGGCGTCGGACGGGGCGACGCCCAGGACGAGGGTGAATGGGTAGAAGACGTAGCCGAGGAGGGACTTGATCGACCAGTCGACGCTCCAGCCGAAGAGCTGGTTGGCGCCGCCGCCGGCCCAGCCGAGGACGAGGTCGAGCAGGGCCAGCAGGCCCAGGAAGGCGAGGAGGAGGGCGACGATCCCGCCCAGAAGCTTGAGGCCTGAGTTCGCGCCGTTGATGACGGCCATGATCAAGTTGTCTTCACGCTCGGCGTACGGCTTGATGTGGCGGCCCAGAGTTTCGGGCTTACCCGTCTCAGGCACGATGAGCTTGGACATGGCCAGGGCGGCCGGAGCGGCCAGGAACGACGCCGAGACGAGATGGCCGGCGATCGTCGGGAGGAAGCTCTGGAGCATCATGACGTACATGGCCAGCACGGTCGACGCGATCGTCGCCATGCCGGCGGTCAGGATCGTCGTGAACTCGGACCGGGTCATCGCTTGGAGGTAAGGGCGGACGACCAGGGCCGCCTCGACGCCCACGAAGATGTTGGCCGAGGTCGAGAGGGACTCGGCCCCGCTGATCCGCATCAGGCGCGTGAAGACGTAGGCGAACCCGCGGATGACCCAATCCATGACCTTGAGGTAGTAGAGGGCGCCGACCAGCGCGGCGAAGAAGACGATGGTCGGAAGCGCCTGAAAGGCCAGGAAGAACCCGAGCGAGCTTTCGCCGGCCTCGTTGACCGCGCCGGGCGGCAGGGCGAGCCGGCCGAATACGAAGCGCGTCCCGGCCGTGGCGCTGTCGAGGACGGTCACGACGACATCGTTGACGGCCAGGAAGAAGCGGCCGCCGACGGGCACGGCGAAGATGAAGGCCGCGAACAGGAGCTGGAGGGCGATCCCCCAGGCGAGAACCCGGAGGTTGACGACTTTCTTATTCTCGGAGCAGAGCCAGGCGACGCCGGCCAGGATGAATATCCCCAAGAAGCTGACCAGGTTGTGGACGGTCATGGACGGACCCCCTTGGCCAGGTCGGGCCGCTTCCGGTAGAGGGCCGGAAGCTCGCTTTCGGCGACGGCGAGAGCCACGACCTTATGATTGGACTTTTCCCCGAGCCGGAGGGAGAACCTTGCGACGGGCAGGCCGAGGTCTTCGGCCAGGGCCGCCAGAACCTCCTTGTTCGCCCGGCCCTCGACGGGCGGCGCCGTGACCCGGACCCGGCACTCGCAAGGAGCCGTCCAGTCGACGCCGCGCTTCTTCGCCCTGGGCTGAACCTTGACCCGCAGCCTGAGCTCCATGGCGGGGCCGGAGCGTCAGCCTTTGAGGAGGTCCTTATAGCGCTTGAAGAGGTCCTTGAGCTGCTCGCGGCTGATCAGGAACCCGCTGATATAGACGGAGACGGTCGAGCGTATCGGGTCGTTGGACTTGATCAGGATGTACTCGCGGATCGTGCTCGAGCGTGTTTCGGACGGGATCCGGAATTCGACCTCGACCTCTTTTCCGGCGGCGACCTTCAAAGAGGCGGCCGCCGGCTTCCCTTTGACGAAATATTTGGCGTCGCGGTGGACGCACTCGACCTTCAGCTCGAGCTCTCCCTGGTTGAGCACGACGAAGCGGCCGTTGACCGGGTCGCCCTCGAGCAGGAGGCCGAGGTCGATGTTGTAGGGATCGACGTTGATCCGCGGCCGGGGCGGGATCTCGATGTCGGCCGAGACGGTCAGCTCCTTGTTCGGCTCGGCCGGGTCGTTCGTGTCGACGTAGACGTACTTGGTGACTTTCCCGGAATAGGAGCGGGTGTCGAAGGTGACCTCGACCTTCCCCTCGCGTCCGGGCGCGATCGTCTTGTCCGAGACGAGGGCCGCCGCGCAGCCGCAGGAGGTCCGGACCTTTTCGATGACGAGGTCGGCGTCGCCCGCGTTCTTGAAGGTGAAATCGTGGCTGAGGACGACGCCCTCCTTGACCTTGCCGAAGTTCCAGGCGCTCTCCTTGAACTGGATCCGCGCCGACTTAGCGGCGGCGAGCGGCAGCGCGCCAAAAGCGAGGAACGCGGCCAGGATGATCGCAGTTCTTTTCACCATCGCTTGTACCCGCATGGTCATACTCCTTCCTCTAATTTTTACCCCAATTCCCCGGATAGCGCAAGCCAGGGGAATGCTTCAGAAGCCTCTCTCTATCCGTGGCCTTGAAAAAGAAGTTGAAAGCGGGTTTGAAGCGACCTTGTGGAGGTCAGCCGGAGACGGCCGGATGACGAGGGAAGCCGAAGGCCTCCGAGGACGCAAGGCGCCTGGATGGGCACCGCTGAGAATAGAACCAGGAATCATGACTGCCTGGCGCCGGACCCGCAGGAGCCGAGGAAGACGGGCGTCGAAGGCGATCTTG
>JAFGBC010000122.1 GCA_016933355.1 Candidatus Aminicenantota bacterium | reverse complement strand
CTGCTCGGCCAGGTCGTCGAGCAGGTCGCGGGCGTGCCTTACGGCCAGTACGTGCGCGAGGCCATCCTGGCGCCGCTGGGGCTGACGCGGACGACGCCCGAGCTGCCGGCCGAGGAGCGGGGCAGGCTCTTCGCCCAGGGCTACGGCGTCGTCCCGCGGGAGGGCGGGCGTGACGAAATGCCCTTCTTCCAGGCGCGGGGGATCGCGCCGGCGGCCGGGTTCGCCTCCAACGTCGAGGACCTGGCCCGCTTCGCCTCTTGGCAGTTCCGTCTCCTGGTCAAGGGTGGGTTCGAGGTCCTCACGGCCTCGACGCTCCGGGAGATGCAGCGCGTCCAATGGATGGACCCGGACTGGAAGACGAGCTGGGGGCTAGGATTTTCCGTTTCCCGCCGCGACGGCAAGACCGCCGTCGGTCACGAGGGGAGCTGCCCCGGCTTCCGGACCGCGCTCCTGCTCGTCCCCGTCGACCTCACGGCCGGCGTGGCCATGATCAACGCCATGGGCGTCGACGCCGGGGCGTTCGCCGGACAGACGGTTAAAATCCTGGGCGAGGCGGCCCGGAAAATCAGGGAGGCGCCCGGAGCGGCCAAGCCGCCCGACCCGGCCCTGGCGAAGTTCGCGGGGCTGTACCGGGCGGCCTGGGGAGAGACGGCGGTCGTCGTCTGGGACGACGGGCTGGCCATGCTCGACGTCCCCTGCGCCAACCCGCTCGAAACCCTGGATAAACTGAAACCGGTCGAAGGGCTTCGCTTCCGTCGCGTCCGCGCCGACGGCGAGCCCGGCGAAGAGGTGGTCTTCGAGGCGGACCGGGACGGCGTGATCGTCCGCTTCAAGCAGCACGGCAATTTCTCCGAAAAGGTTCGTTAGGTTCGGCCATGCCTACGAAACGATCCCGACGTCTTCCGCTGTGTCCGCTCTTGGCCGCGGCGGCGCTTTGGGGCGTCTTCGGCGCGGGGGCGGCCGCGCCTTCGGCGTCCGTCTCCCGTCCAGGCGGCCAAAGCGCCTGGGCCTCGCTCGAAGTCCGCGGCGTCTGGATGCATCCGCGCTTTTTCGGGACCGAGCGCGGGCCTGCGCTCGAGAAAATCCGGGCGACCCTCGACCGCTATGCCGCGGCCGGCATCGATTCCCTTTTCATGCTGGTCAAGGACACGTCGGGCCACGTCTATTATAGGAGCGGGACGGGCGTTCCGGACCCCGCTTACGACTGGGACTTTTTCGGCGCGTTCCTGGACGAGGCCCGGGCGCGGCGGATGACCGTCCACCCCTGGTTCTGCGTCTTTCCCGAGGGCGGCCTCCTGGGCGAGGTGCGCGCCCATCCCGAGTGGCTGATCGCCGGCCGCGGCGGCGAGCTCGTCCGGACGGTCAACCCCGCCCTGCCCGAGGTCCGCGCCTACGAGGTCGGGCTGATGGCGGAGCTCGCCGCCCGCTATCCCGTGGACTGGATCCACCTCGACTACATCCGCTTTCCCTGCGAGCCGGAGGAGCCCTATTTCAGCTACGACGCCCGGACCCGGGAGCTGTGCAAGGCCGAGACCGGCGTCGACCCGCTCGCCCTCAAGGCCCGGGATTCCGGGAATCCCTTCTGGAACGCCTGGCTGGAATGGAACCGCGACCAGGTCACGCGCTTCGTCGCCGAGCTGAGGACCGCGCTCCGGGCGGCCGGCCGGCCGGTCCGGATCTCGGCCGCCGTCTTCCCCGACCCCGCCAACGCCGCCGTCCTCATCGGCCAGGACTGGGTGCGCTGGGCGGCCGAGGGCCTGGTCGACATGCTCTGCCCGATGCTCTACACGAACGACGCGGCCTTATTCGAAGCCCTGGCCCGGCGGGCGACGGCGCTCGGCCGCGGCGGAGGCAGGACCGGCGGGCTTCTTGTCTGTCCGGGCATCGGGATAGGGACGAGCCACAATCAGGCGACGCCCGAGATCATGGCGGCCGAGGTCGGGGTCAGCCGCTCGCTCGGCGCCGACGGCGTCGTCTTCTTCTCCTCGTCGAGCCTGACCGAGCCTTTCCTCAAGGCTCTCGAGGACGCCCGCCGCCGCTGACGGCGTTCGCAGGCGGCGCCCGCGAGTTCCGCGAGCGCCGCCCCGAACGATCGTCGCGCGCCCTCGCTCAGAACATGAGCCGGATGCCGAGGCGCGCCTGGCGCGGCGCGTTGAACTGATAGAGCTCGTGCCCCTGGGTCGACGCGTAGGCGCCCGGGATCCAATCCAACCCGTAGCTCGTACCCCAGGAGGTGATCGTGTTGTCGTTGAAGACGTTGAAGACGTCGAAGATCAGGCCGAGCCTGTACTTGGCGGCCAGGCTGAAGATCTTCTCCAGACGGAGGTCGAGCGTCTTCTGGACGGGGTAGTGACGGGAGCCGCGCGGCTCGACGAAAACGAAGGTCCGCCCCTGGTTGAGGCGGCTCGTCTCGACCTGGGCCGCCCAGGCGTTGCCGGTGACGGCCCGGAAGTAGGCGTTGAAGCTGATGTCCAGGGGCAGGATGTAGGTCCCTTGAACCTTGAGCATGTGGGTGGGGTCGTAGAAGGCGCGGCCGTCGGCGTTGATCCAGAAGTTGGGATCGTCGGTCGTGATCCCCAGCCCGGTCGGGCTCCAGGTCGCCTGCCAGCCGGTGTCGCCGCCGAACTGATTGTCCATCGTCCCCTTGGTCTGGGAATAGACGTAGGAGGCGAGGAGCTGCCAGCGATTCGAGAAGCGCTTGTTGAACATGACCTCGAGGCCCCAATAGCGTCGGTCAGGGTCGTCCAAGATCCAGCCGCCCTTCTTGATGTTGGTCAGCAGGTAGTCGAAGGTGTCGACGGTCTCCGGCGTCCGTTCGTAGACGTCGATCGTCTGGCCGGTCTCCGGGATGAAGTAGGGGACCTTCACGTAATCAGCGGCCCGGTCGACCTGGCCGAACTGGTCCTTCCACTGGCGGTAGATGAACGAAATGCCGAGCGAGGTGTCCTTGAACAGCTCCCGTTCCAGACCGACCGTGAACTGGTTGAGGTAGGGGTGCTTGACGTTCGGGTCCATCTTGAACAGGGATTGGTGCTTGGTCCGGGT
>JAFGBC010000352.1 GCA_016933355.1 Candidatus Aminicenantota bacterium | reverse complement strand
GGGCCGTCCGGCTGCCCGACCCGTCGGCCGGGCCGAACGTCCTCCTCGTCACCCTCGACACCACGCGGGCCGACCGCCTGGGCTGCTACGGCTACGCCGCGGCCAGGACGCCCGCCCTGGACGGCCTGGCCCGCGACGGAGTCCGTTTCGCCCGCGCCTACTGTCCGGTGCCCCTGACGCTGCCTTCCCACGCGACGATCCTGACCGGGCTCTATCCCGTCGGCCACGGCGTCCGCAACAACGGCCGCGCCCTGCCGGCGGACGTTCCGACGTTGGCGGCGATCCTTAAGGAGAACGGCTACGAAACGGCGGCCTTCGTGTCGGCCTTTTCCGTGGATTCCCGGTTCGGACTCGACCGCGGGTTCGACGTCTATGACGACATGCTGCCGTCGGAGCTTCCGGTCAAGTCCCAGAACGCGGAGCGGCGGGCCGAGGCGACCTTCAACCGGTTTTCCCGCTGGCTGGACAAGCGCTCCGGCGGCCGATTCTTCAGCTGGGTCCATTTTTATGACCCGCATCTTCCTTATAACCCGCCGGAGCCTTACCGGCAGGAGTTCAGCGGCCGCCTCTACGACGGCGAGGTCGCTTATATGGATCATTATGTCGGGGCCGTCCTGGACCGGCTCAGGGCCAAAGGGCTCCTGGAGACGACGCTCGTCGTCGTCGCGGGCGACCACGGCGAAGGGTTCGGGGATAAGGTCGAGGTCGGCCACGGGCTGTTCCTGTACGAAGAAACCATGCTCGTTCCGCTCATCCTCCATCATCCCGGCATCTTCCTCCGTCCGCGGGTCGTCGAAGGCGCGGTCCAGCTGACCGACGTGGCGCCGACCGTCCTGGGCATCCTCGGGCTGGGCGCGGACGCCGCGGCCATGCACGGCCGGAGCCTCATCCCCCGCATCTCCAGGCCGAAAGGGGAGGGGACCGACAGCTTGATCGAAACGGTCTACCCCAGGGAGAATTTCGGCTGGTCGGAGCTCGTCGGCTGGGTGACGGGATCCTGGAAGTACATCCAGTCGCCGAAGCCCGAGCTCTACGACTTGGAGCGCGACCCGGAGGAAAAAAGCAATCTCATCGACCGGGCGCCCGACCGGGCCCGCGCCCTGAAGAAAAGATTGGACGACGGGCTGCTCGCTCTGAGCGCGGGACGCCCGTCGGCGGCCGGCGCGGGAAGCGAAGCGTCGCCCGAGAGCCTGGATCGGCTCCGGTCGCTCGGCTACGTGAATTTCGCGCCGGACCGGCCGGGAGCGGCTGTGCCCGACCCGAAAGACAGGCTCGACCTTCTCCGGCTCATCCAGCAGGCGCAGGGCTACGAGATGGAAGAGCGCTATGCCGAGGCCGAGCAGGTCTACCTCCGGATCGTGGACGATATCCCCGATTCCGCGGAGAGCTATGTCAACCTGGCCATCGCCCAGGCCAGGCAGCAGAAGTTCGACCTGGCGGTCGAGACCTTGAAAAAAGGGACGGCCCGGCTGCCCGACTCCCAGATCCTCCTCTTTCGGCTCGGCTTCACCTATCTCGTCGCCGGACGCGTCCCGGACGCCAGGGAGACGCTGGACAAGGTTTTAGCGTTGAATCCCCGCAACATCGACGCCCTGACCATCCGGGCCGGCATCCTGGACGCGTCGGGCCGCAAGGACGAAGCGATCGGGGACTTCGAGCGGGCGCTGGCCGTCGAGCCCGAGAGCCGCTATCTCAGGATGAGCTACGCGGGCTCGCTGGCGTCCGTCGGCCGGCTGTCCGAGGCGATCCTCCTCTACGAGGGCCTGATCGAGGATTTTCCCGAGGAGCAGGCGTTCTATCAGTACGCCGGCATCGCCCGTTCTTATTTGGGCGACTACGACCGCGCCATCCAGCTCCTCGAGCGGGCCGTGGCCATCCGCCCGACGCCGGTCGGCTACTTCAACCTGGCCGTGGCCCACGACCGGAGCGGCCGGCCCGACGAGGCGGCGCGCTACCTTCGGCTCTATCTCGAAAATCCCCGGGGCGAGAGCGAGGCCAACATCCAGAGGGCTCGGGCCGAACTCGAACGCCTGGAGCGTAAAGGGGAATGACCGCTATGGCCCGTCGGGACGGCTCGCCGGCCGGGACGTCCGAACTCCTGTTCCGGGACGACCAGATCGACCCGCTCCGCCTGACCGACGAGATTCGGCGCCTGCGGCGAAGCGGCCGCCGGGCCGCGCTCATCGATTCGGGCGTCTATGGACTGAACGACCTGGAGTGGCTGGCCGAAGAGCAGATCATTCTTTACAGCTCGGACGCGGCCGGACGCTCCGGGCCCGACCTCGTCCGGATCGGCGAGGACGTCCGCAAAGCGGGCGGAGCGGCGCTCTATCTTGTCGCGGGGCCGTGGGACGGCGACGCGGGCCGGCCCCGCCCCGCCTTCGAAGACCTGGTCCTCATGGGGCGGAGCGGCTGGGATCTCCATGTCTCCAACCGGGAACGGGAGCGGGACCCCGGCCGCCTCGCCGAGCTCTCCCGCGCCTGCCGGGAGGGCGGGGGATTTCTCGTTTATTATCACACGGGGCCGCTCGGCCCTTGGCTCGAGGACCTCGCCGGGAACGGCGCCTGGATCCATTTGACCGAAGACAGCCTCGCGAAGGACGAGGACATCCTGACCATTAAGGACGCGGCCGAGGCGGCGGCCCGCGGCGGGACCGGCGTCATTCTGCACGCGCCCAAAGCGGGGAGCGTCGGCCGCATCAAGGACGCCGTGCGGGCGGGCGTCCTGCTCCGACTGGAAACTCCGCCCAGCGATTATCGATCTCCGCTCCGGGAGCTCGAGGCTGTTTCGGCGAAAACGCGGCTGGGCCCGCGAGCCTTCTATCTCGACCCTTCGGTGCTTCCCTAGGACGGCTGCCTTCCTTCGGTCCCGATGTAATCCCGTAAT
>JAFGBC010000351.1 GCA_016933355.1 Candidatus Aminicenantota bacterium | reverse complement strand
GACCCCGACAGGATCCGGGCCGGAAGCATGATCACCGCTTTAAGCAGCTGGAAGACGCCGTCGACCGTGATCCCGACGAGCTTGAAAGGGATCGACAGCAGCCAGACCAGCGGATACAGGATCAGCGCCAGGAGCGCGAGCGGCCAGCACAGGACGAACAGGATCAGCCAGAGGAGAATCTTGGCCATGGGGCGTCCGCTCCTCTCCCGGCCGGTCAGAGGCCGAGCTCCTTGATCAGCGGGGCGGCGCCGCAGAACTTCTCGGTCACGAACAGGACGTAGCGGACGTCGACGCTGATCGAGCGCTGGTACTCGGGGATGACGTAATAGTCGCCCACGACGCTCTCGTAGGTCATGTCGAAGATGATCCCGATCTGCTCCCCCTTCGCGTTGAAGGTCGGCGATCCGGAGTTTCCGCCCGTGACGTTCGTCGTGTTGAGGAAGCAGGCCGGGACGTCCTTGAGGACGGGGTCGGCGTAGCGCCCGAAGTCGCGCGCCCTGTGGAGATCCTTGAGCTTGGCCGGGACGATGAACGGGGACGTCCCCGTCTCTTTCTCCAAGACGCCGGCCAGGGTCGTCTGGGGAAGATAGAAGACGCCGTCCTTGGGCTTGTAGCCCTCGACCGGCCCGAAGGTCAGGCGGAGGGTGCCGTTCGCGTCGGGCGCCACCTTCCCGCCCCTCTGCTCGAGGCGGGCGGCCTCGTAGGCTTTCTTGAGGTCGACGGCCTCCTGCCCCTTAGCCTTGCGCTCCTCGCGCAGGACCTTGAGCTCCTTCTCGAGCCCGGCGGCGAACTCGACCGCCGGGTCCTTGAGCTTCGCGAGCGCGGCCGGCGTCAGCCCGACCATCATCAGCCGCTTCTTCGGGTCGGCCAAGCCGGTGTTGTCGTAGAGCCGGTCCACGAAGGCGTCGATGTCGGCGTCGCTCTTGCCCGCGAAGAGCGTCTGGAGGGCCTTGGGAAGCTGGTCGGCGGGAAGGAGGCGAAGGGCCTTCATCCGGTGCTTGAGGTAGGCGCGGTCCGTGGCCAGGTCGTAGCCGCGCTCGGCGAGCTCGAGCCTCTGCCTGATGAGCGGCAGGTTCCGCTTCTGGTAGGCCGGCTCGCGCTGGATGTCGGGCTTGAGCGACTCGTCCGCGGTCCGGACGATCGTATAGGCCACAGACAGGATCTGGGACCCGCCGTAGGCGCTGACCAGGTTGGTCAGGGCTTCGTTCCGCTTGTTCTCGGCCGCCAGCCTCTTGGCAAACTCCTCGATCGCGGGCAGGACGGAACCGTATTTTGCCTTCCGAACCGGGTCGGCGTTAACCCACTCCAGGAACGCCTTGTCCTGGGCGTCTTTCTTGTCCAGGAGCCCGATCTTGTCGAAGCCTTCGAGCTTGCCCTGGTAGTTCTTAAGGCCGTTGTACAGGCCCTTGACCAGGCTGGCGTAGCGGATCTCGACCTCTTTGTCGGACTTGCCGGCCTCTTCGAAGAAGGCGATGATGTCCTTGAAATAGCCCATCCGGCTTTTCATCGCCTCGGCGTCGGAGCGGATCTCCGCGGCCGTGTTGTTGCGGTAGGTCCGGCCCGGATAGCCCATGATGAACGTGAAGTCGCCTTCCCTGAAGCCGTCGAGCGAGAGCCTGACGTAGGACTTCGGCTTATAGGGGACGTTTTCGGGGCTGAAGTCGGCGCCGACGCCGGTTTTCGAAACGTAGGCCCTCAGGAACGAAAAGTCGGCGGTATGGCGGGGCCACATCCAGTTATCGACCTCTCCCCCGCAATTCCCGAGGTCGAGGGGCGGGGCGAGAACGAGCCGGACGTCCTTGATGCGCTTGAAGGTGAACAGGAAATACTGGTTGCCGCTGTACATCGCCGCGATGGTCGCCCTCAGGTCGGGCCCGCCTTTCTCGGCCCGGGCGATGAGTTCCTTCTCGGCTTTCTCGATCGCGTCGTAGCGCTGGCGGGGCGTCAGTCCGGACCTGAGCTTGGCCTGGACCTGGGCGGTGACGTCCTCGTAGCCGAGGAGGACGTCGGCAATGTAGCCGGGGGCCGAGATCTCGTCGGCGCGGGCCGGGGCGTAGAATCCGTCCTGGATGTAGTCCTTCTCCTTGCTCGAGGCCCGCTGGATCGCCCCGAAGGCGACGTGATGGTTGGTCAGGATGAGCCCGTCCGGGCTCACGAATTCGCCCGTCCCGCCGCCCAGATTGACGATGGCGCTCATCAGGCCCGTCCCGTCCTTCTTATAGAGGTCGTCCGGGTTCATCCGAAGGCCTTGGGACTCGAGGGCGAGGCCCTTGATCTGATGGGGCAGCCACATCCCCTCGTCGGCCGAAACGGCCAGCGCGGCGGCCAGGATCAGCATAAAAAAGGCGGACCGGCGGATGAATGTCATTCGGGGGCTCCTTTTCAAGATCCAAACATGGGCAGAAAATACAAATTACTCCCTCTCGTCGCCAAAGTCAATTCGGGGGACACCCTCCTTAATGATCGAGTATCGGCCGTCTATTCATGGAAACGGGATCGAGCGCCGCTCAACCCTCGTGCGCCGTTCCCGGCGGATCAAAGCTTAATAGCTCCGCGATATTGCGACAATAATCAAGTATGGTGTCCCCGGAATTATTTTCAAATCGGGGCGATTCTGATATCATGGCCGTCTGCCGCGACAACACCCCGACAAGGATGATGTCCATGAACGCGACGCCCTGGCACGCCCTCTCCACGACGGAAGCTCTCGAGCGTCTCCAGACGGACTCCGCCCGCGGCCTGAGCTCGGATGAAGCCCGGGCCCGGCTCGAGCGCTACGGCCCCAACGAGCTGAAGGCCGAGACGATGGTATCGCCCTGGACGGTCTTCTTCCGCCAGTTCAGCAACGTCCTGATCATCATCCTGCTCGTCGCGACCGTCCTGTCGGCGGCCGTCGGCGAGCTCTTCGACGCCGCCCTGATCCTGGTCATCGTCCTCTTCAGCGCCCTGCTCGGGTTTTTCCAGGAGTACCGGGCCGAGCGGGCGCTCGAGGCCCTCAAGAAGATGCTCTCGCCGGTCATCCGGGTCATCCGCGACGGCCGCGAACAGGACATCGCGACCAAGGACCTCGTCCCCGGCGACATCCTGCTCCTCGAAGCCGGCTACAAGGTCCCGGCCGACGCCCGCCTGATCGAATCCGCCTCCCTCAAGTGCGACGAGGCGCCCCTGACCGGGGAGTCCCTCCCGGTCGGCAAGGACACCAAGCCGCTGCCGTCCGAGACGAGCGTCAGCGACCGCCGCAACATCGTCTTTACCGGGACCATTGTCAGTTATGGCCGGGGCAAGGCCGCCGTCGTCGCGACCGGCGCTGCGACCGAATTCGGCAAGATCGCCGAGGAGGTCAGCCATGTCGAACAGGTCGAAACGCCGCTCGAGAAGCGCACCCGGGAGATCGGCAAGTCGCTGGGGATCATCGCCCTCAGCATCTGCCTCCTGATCGTCGTCATCAGCCTCGGCCGCGAAGCCCTCGATCCCCATGGCCAGTTCAATCTGCCCTTCCTCATCCAGCTCATCATGTTCTCGGTCGCCCTGGCCGTGGCCGCCGTTCCCGAAGCCCTGGCCGCTATCGTCACCGGCTCGCTGGCGATCGGCGTCCACCAGATGGCCAAGCGGAACGCCCTGATCCGCAAGATGCCGGCCGTCGAGACCCTGGGCTGCACGACCGTCATCTGCTCGGACAAGACGGGAACGCTGACCAAGGGCGAGATGACCGTCCGCAAGGTCTTCGTCTCGAACCGGATGGCCGAGGTGACCGGGGCCGGCTACGCCCCGCGGGGCGATTTCAAGGGCGCGGGCGGCGCCGAGCCGCTCGACGACGCGACGCTCAAGCTCCTTCTCGAGGCCGGCGTCCTGAATAACGACGCCTCGCTCGACGAGAACGAAGGGAAGTGGTTCATCAAGGGCGACCCGACCGAAGGGGCCCTGATCGTGGCCGCCGCCAAAGCCGGGCTCAAGACGATCGAGATCAAGATCCAGAACGAGCGGATCGAGGAGATCCCCTTCAGTTCGGAGAGGAAGCGGATGACGACCATCCACCGCCTGGAGGACGGCCGGACCCTCGCTTTTATGAAGGGGGCGCCCGAGATCGTCCTTGAGCGCTGCACGAAGATCAT
>JAFGBC010000121.1 GCA_016933355.1 Candidatus Aminicenantota bacterium | reverse complement strand
GTCATTCCTGCGCTGCTCGTCGCGGCCTTTATTTCGGGAGCGCTGACCATCGGCGCCGACTCTCGCGGTCGCTTCGGCCTCGTCTATATCTTCAAGCCGCTGACCATGGCGGCCGTCATCGCTATCGCCGTCATCCTCTTCATTCCCGAAAGACCCTTATACGGCCGATGGATCCTGGCCGGGCTTCTGACTTCGCTCGTGGGCGACGTCGCCCTCATGCTCAAGAAGAAGCGGTTTATCGCCGGCCTCGTCTGCTTCCTGATCGCCCACCTCTATTATGGGGCCGCGTTCGCCTCCGGCGTCCCCTTCAGGCCGTCCTTCGGGATCCTTGTTCCGCTCGCGGCGTTCGCCGCGGCCGTCTATCTCGTCCTGCGGCCGCGTCTGGGGGCGATGCAAGGGCCCGTCGCGGCCTATATCCTCGTCATCGCGGCCATGGTCGCTCTCGCGGCGAACCGCTACATCCAGGCCGGCGGCGGGAAAGCCCTCTCGGCCCTGGCCGGCGCCTGGCTGTTCCTCATCTCGGACACTTCGCTCGCCGTCAACCGCTTCATCCGCAAGCGCCGCCTCGGACAGCTCCTGACGCTGGGGACGTACTTCGCGGCCCAGGCGCTGATCGCGCTGTCGATCTAGGCGCGGGCAAGGCGGCGATCTTTCCGTCGATCCCGATGACGATTGTATCGACCGGGATGTCGAGGCCCGAGTCCTCGACGGCCTGGCGGACCATGCGCAACAGGCCCGAGCAACAGGGGACGGTCATGACCGCGACCGTCAGCGATTTGAGGCCGTTGAGGCGGATGAGCTCGGCCAGCTTCGCCACGTAGCCCGTCGTATCGTCGAGCTTGGGACAGGCGATGACCAGGCGCCGGCCCTTTAGGAGGTCGGGGTGAAAGCTCCCCAGCGAGAAGGCCGTGCAGTCGGCGGCGATCAGGAGGTCGCTTCCCTTGAAATAGGGAGCAAGGGGCGAAATAAGATGAAGCTGAATAGGCCACTGGCTGAGCTGGGACGCGCCGGAAACCGTCCGACCCTCCCCGGCCTTCGCGCCCGCGGGCTCGATTTCCCCGGCGAGGCTCCCCGGACATCCGCAGGCCGGGGGCGCGGCCGCTCCGGCATCTCGGCGGGTCCGATGATGATCGCCCAGATCCTCGGCGAATCCCTGAACGTGCCGGGCCGCTTCCTTACCGCGCGTCGCGAGGACGTGCTTGTAGGCCGCCTGGACGTTATAGGCGGCACCGTCCCGCTCGACGATCTTGAGCGCCCCGGTCGGGCAGACGTCGAGACAAGCGCCCATGCCGTCGCAGTAGATGTCTTTGACCAGGACGGCCTTGTTCTCGGCGTCGAGCTCCAAGGCGCCTTCGGCGCAGGCCGTCGTGCACAGGCCGCAGCCGTCGCACAGATCGCGGTTGATTTCGATGATCTTCCTTCTGGCCATGAAACGGCTCCTTGTTCGGAATCGCATCCGCCCTCAGGATAGCGACCCCGCGCGCGGAAATCCTTGACCTAGGTCAACCTCGGAATTGTCGGGCCGCTCTCCTTCGTCCATCGAGACGGTTCCCGTCGCGGACGCATCCCCGTCCCAGCCGGGACCCGTTTTGTTCCGGGAAGGCCGCAGACAGGCGTCCGGGGCTATTTCCCGCGGACGAGAGCGGCCCTGAGGCGGGGGCAATCCAGGATGCGGATGCGCCGCCCTCTAACCTCGATCAGCCCGTCCTCCTGCATCTGGCGGAGGTTGCGGGACAGGGTCTCGGGGATCGTCCCCAGCCGCCGGGCCAGCTCGGACTTGCGGCCGGAGAGCTCGACCAAGCAGGCGCCTCCGCCCGAGCAGCGTCCGAGAAGGTACTGGACGATCCGCTGGCGGACGGTGCGAAGGCCGAGGGCCTCGATCCGCTGGTTAAGGACCAGGCACTTGCGGGCCAAGAGCTCGACGAAGAAGCGGGCCGCTTCCGGCTCGCGGCTCAGGCCGGACAGGACGCGCCTCCGGTCGAAGTAAAGGACGCGGGAGTCGCGGACGGCCTGGGCGTGGACGGGATAGACGCCGCCGGCCAGGGCGACCGCCTCGCCCAGGAAATCGCCCGCCTTGAGGCGGACGACCTCGACCTCCCGTCCCTGCTCGTCCATGCTGAAGGCCCGGACCTCTCCGGCCAGGAGGTAATAAAACCCCTCGGCCTTTTCGCCGGACCCGAAGAGAAAGCAGCCCTTGGCGATTTTTTTCGGCACGCCCTGGCTGCGGAGGTGCGGGCTGAGGCTCATCGCGTTTGGCATCAATGTAGTCCATATCGAACGCGGATTCAACTCGCCGGTCGAGCGCCCGTCCCGGCCTCGCCTCGATCCGTCGTCTCGAAAACGGCTGCCCAGTCTATCGGCACGATTCTTGCTTATTAATGATTGGAGCGAGATCATGAAGCCAAAAAAACCAACCCGCCATTTCACCGGAGCCTGCCTGGGAGCGGCCCTTGCCCTGCTTGCGCCCTCCCTGTTCGGCCGGAATCAAGCCGCTCTTGACAAAGACCTGAAAGCCTTCCAGGCGTCGAACGCCCTCTTTTCCAAGGGGGTGGCGGCGTTCGAACGGAACGAGACCGACAAGGCCGTGGCTGCCTTGGAAGAATGCCTCCGCAAGCTGCCCCGCCATGCCTTCGCCCGCTACTATCTCGCAAACATCCTTTACATCCAAAAAGACTTCCGGCAGGCGCTGGCCCAGATGGAGTCCTCGCTCGCGGATTATGACGGCATGATCGACCTGTGGGCCAAGGCCGACCGATTGAAACTCGAGAACATGGACAGCATGCTGAGCAGTCTTCAAAGCGCCGCCTATTCGAGCGGCTCCTGTCGCGATGCGCGCTCGGCCGAGTTAGTCGAGAGGTACGTGACCGACACGAGCTTCCAGATTCAAGACGCCGCCGAGCGGAGGCGGGAAGCCCAGGTGCGGATGAAGGGCCATTATGCCTATTTCTGCGGCAATGTCCTCTTCCAGCTCCAGCGCTATCAGGATGCCCGCGTCAGGTACGAAGAAGCCTTGCGGATCGACCCCGGCCACGCCAACGCCTATAACAACCTGGCCGCCCTCTTTTACCTTTTCAAGATGTATCCGGAAGCGATCGAAGTTCTGGACAAAGCCGACGCGAACGGCCTCGAAGACCTCCTGAACCTGAAGCTCAAGGAAGCCGCCTATCTGGCCGCGGGCCGGTCCGCTGCCGGCATCCTCAGCGAGGAGTTTCCGGCGGATCCCCAAGGAGGACCCGCCGTCGTGCGTTTCTCCCTGGCGGTCCGACAGGCGGGGAGCACGCTCCCCCCTCTCTACGAGAATGCCTATCTCGTCTTCGACCCGGACAGCCGCGACGCCATCCTTATCGACCCGGGCACGGCGGACCCTCGGATATCGGGGTTTGCGGCCGAACACGGGCTCAAGGTCAGGGCCGTCCTGAACACGCACGGACATCCCGATCACACCGGAGGAAACCGTCATTTCGCCGCCCTGTTCAGGGCGCCGGTTCTCGTCCCCGAGGACGATGCCGATTTCTACGAGGCCCGTCCGGACCGGCTGTTGCGGGACGGCGAGACGATCGCATTCGGCGGCTTGCGGGTCGAAGTCTTCGCGACGCCCGGCCATTCGCCGGGAAGCCTCTGCTTTCGCGCAGGCCAGTGCCTGTTCAGCGGCGACACGCTGTTCAAAGGATTCATCGGAAAACCCGCGGCGGAAAGCGAGCGGGACGTCACTAAACGGAGAAAAGAAATGATCGAGCGCATCCGGGACAGGCTCCTCGGCCTTCCCGGAGAGACCAGGGTCTTCCCCGGCCACGGAAAATCCACGTCGATCGCCGACGAAAGAGCCAATAATCCTTTTTT
>JAFGBC010000350.1 GCA_016933355.1 Candidatus Aminicenantota bacterium | reverse complement strand
CACGGCCTCCCGCCCGGCAAGAAGCTCGACGCCGTCGTCCGGGCCGCCGGGCGCGGCGCCGACGTCCTGCGGCGTATGGAGCCCGTCGTCGTCCACCTGGCCGGCCTCGCCTCGCTCCGGGTGGGAGCCGACGTTCAAAAGCCCGCCGCCGCCGTCGTCCAGGTCCTGTCCGGCGCGGAAATCTATCTGACGGGCCTGGTCGACCCGGCCAAGGAGCGGGAGCGTCTGACCGCCCAGCGGTCGAAGCTTGCCGACGAGTCGCGCAAGATCGAAGCCAAGCTCGCCAACCCGGGCTTCGTCGAACGGGCGCCGGCCGAGGTCGTCGCCAAGGAGCGGCGCCGGCTCGCCGACCTCTCGGCCCAGATCGCCCAAGTCGACGCGAACCTCAAGGCCCTCGGCGGCTGAGCCGGCGGCGCCTTCCTCCGATTGACATAGGACGGAAACCGGATTATTAATAAGCTATCGTTCAACTCTTGATCGGAGGGGGATCATGAGACATCTTCGTCCTCTGCTCTCGGCGTTTGCGGCTTGGGTCGTCGTCTGCGGCGGCTTGGCGGTTTGGCGGCCTCCCGCCGCGGCCGCCGGCGACCGGATGAACACCCGAGAGGCCCTCAAGCAGCGGGATATCGCCCGGGCCGACCGCTACCGGACGCTGGCCGGGAAGACTGTTATGGCCCCGCCGGCCGGAAGGCCGACCGCCGCTGGCCTGCCCGCGGACAAGGACGACGACGGTATGCCCGATACCTGGGAAAAGGCGAAAGGGTTCAACCCGGCCGACCCGAACGACGCCTGGCTGGACGGCGACAACGATCAAGTCGTCAACCTGTTCGAATGCCAGCTCGGAAGCGACCCCAAGAGCGCCGCGTCCCCGCCCGTCGTGACGGTGGGGTCGACGGGCGCCGAGGATTACCCGGACCTCGAGCAGGCGCTCGACGGGGCGGCCCCGGGGAGCTGCATTCGCGTCGCCGCCGGGACGCACAGGCTCAATTACATGACGTTCGATGTCAAGGTCATCATGGTCCAGGGGGGGTGGAAGCCGAACTTTACGGTTCGGAACCTCAAGACCTATCCCACCGTGCTGGACGGGTCAAATGAGGACGATGACGAGGTTCTGCGTTTCTCCTTCACTTCGGGCAACCCGGTCGTAATCCTGGATGGGCTCAAGATCATCAACGGAAACGGGTATATGGGAGCCGTTACCCTCCTAGCTCAGACGAGGGCGTTCTTGAGAACCAGCATCTTCAACTGCCTGATCGTCAAGTCCTCTTCAGACGCCGATTACGGCGGCGCCCTTCACATGAACAACTGGGACGCCAGCCTGTCGGACCGGACAATCGCCAACACGGTCATCGCCGGCAACACGGCGAGCGGCATTTACGCCCAGATCACGGACTCCTCGAAAGCCCGGTGGCGAATCCTCCATTCCGCGATCGCGAAGAATACGAACGGCGGCGGCAACAACGGGTTCGGCATCGAAGCCTTTGAGCTCGAATCGGCTGCCCTGAGGACCCATATCTTCAACAGCATCCTGTGGGGAAACGCGCAAGCGGACCTCAATATCCGCTGGGACGGCCTCCTGTTTTCCGTCGACCACTCGGACGTGGGCAAAGTCTTGGCCGAGTACGGGGCCAAGTACGTCAAAGGCTCGGGCCTTTTAAACAAGAACCCCAAGTTCGTGGCCCCGGGCAGCGCCAATTATCACCTGAAGACCGTCTCTCCCGTGATCAATAAGGGGATCGCTAAAGGTATCCCTCTGACCGATTTCGAGGGGGACAAGCGCGTCAAGGGCGCCGCCCCGGACATGGGTCCCGACGAGGTCAAGTAGATTTCGGCCGGGCCAGGATCCAGATCATGACCCGTTTTTCACTCTCGGCGAGCCGGATCTTCGGCGCCTTGAGCGTGAAGTATGGCGAGGAGGAGTCCGGAGGATGAGACAAACGTTTCAAATGCGCAGCTGCTCCTGGATGGCGGCCGTTATCCTTATTCTTTCATCGTCCTGCCGAGAGGGGCGCTCCCCCTCAGCGGCTCAGACGACTCCCTTGGAATCCTACGTCGAGGCCGAGCTTCTTTGCTTGGAAGAGACGTATCGGATCCTCGACCGCTTCAGCGAGGAGCTTTGGCCCGGCTGGAGGAATTACGCCGAAGTCCCCGTCGAGGTCGATTTCCCCGACGGCGTCGTTCTCCTCGTCTCGTCGCGGGGGAAAGTCGGGCGGGGATTCGAGCGCGTCGCGGGGCGGTCGATTTGCGGGAAGGCCGTCTATGTCAACCGGAAAAAGCGGACCGCCGTCGAAGTCCGTCCGCCGCTCTTCGCCGGAAGAGCCCGCGGCGGGAAGCTCATCAAGGTGGAGATGGGGCAACCGGACCTCCCCGCGGCCGAGACGGAGCGAGCCGCCGCCCTGGAATCGCTCTTGAAGGAAAAGAGCCGTCCCGAGAGCCCCTTCGATTTGGCGCCTCTCGGCGACACCGATTCGCGCATTCTCTCGTACATCCATGAGCATTTCCACGGCTATCGAGTCAAGTTCCCCGCCAATGATCTGGCCGTGGCCGCCGTGCCGCTATTCAGGATCGACGCCGAATACGCGGCCTGGTCCCAGGTCGAGGGATTGGCGCTTCAAAGGACCTACGATGAGCCCGAAGACGCCGCGGCGCGCGAATTCCTGAAGGATTTCCTGGTCGCCCGCGAGATCAAGCGCGCCCTCATGCCTCGCGAAGCCGCGAACTTCGAAGCCTTGTTTTCGGCGATGGAGGGCACGTCGTCCTACGTCAGCCTCAAGGCGGCGATGCTTCTCGGCGCGTCGGATTACGAGCCGGCCCTCGACCGGACGAAAAATCCGTACTTCTACGCGTTCGCCTATGTCGACGGTTATATCGATAACATCATGAGGAAAGGCATGGACTACGCCGTCTCCTTGACGCGGGACACGCAGAGGAAATACTACTTCTACGGCGTCTATCAGTGTTTTCTCCTGGACCGGTTCGCTCCGGGCTGGAAACGGGGCTTCCTCGAGGAGGCCAAGACCCTCGACGAGGTCATGGCCGGCCT
>JAFGBC010000120.1 GCA_016933355.1 Candidatus Aminicenantota bacterium | reverse complement strand
GCGCGAGCTCCTCGGGCGTTTCGGAGACGCCTTCGCCGGTGATGACCTGCCAGGCGGCTTCGACCTCCCGGAAGGAGAAGTAGCGGACGTCGAAGGCCAGCCCCGTCTGCGAGAAAAGGTCGACCTGGAACTCGCCCCCGACGTTGAACCCGGCGGCCTTCACTTTCCCCCAGTCCAGGCCGAGCCGGTACTCCTGCCTGAAGAGGACGGTGGGCCCGCCCAGCCAGAACTTGGAGAAGGCGATGCTCGTCGATTTGGCCTCGAAGGCGCAGAAGCTCGGGCCGCCCGAGAGCTTGACGAGGAGCCGTGACCCGATCGGGACCCGGGCGACCGCGTTGAGACTGAGGATCGTTTCCTTGAATTCCCCATCCGTCGCCGGCCAGGGGTTCTGAGTCTCAAAAGTGTGCTCGACCGGGATGTCGGCGGGGGGTACGCGGACCGTGTACTTCAGGAAGATCTTATAGCTCGAGTTGACGCCCGTCATGTTCGCTTTAAAGGCGTCGTAGAGGAGCTCGACGCCCAATCGGGGGGTCGGGAAGAAGCGGATTCCCGAAGCATAGCCGCGGGCCTTCATGCCTTCGAAGGCGAGCGTCTGGCTGGCGTTGCTCTGATAGGCGTTGGGCGAGTACGGGGGGGAGTAAGAATGGAGATAGGTCGAGCTCAGCCGCGGCTGTTCCCAGGCATAGGAGGCCGAGACTTCGAACTTGAAGTAAAGAGCCCGGTTCGTGGCCAGGGCCGGTCCCGCCGCCGCCGCGACGCCCAGGCTGACCACGAGGATAACGCGCGCCCTTCGGTTTGTCATATCCGTCTCCTCAGCTCTTTATAGCCGATTTTCCCGGCCTCCGCAACGCGGGGCATGCGTTACGGTCCCCGGGGCGTTCCCGGGTATTCCCCGGCGGCCGTTTCTGTTATTCTTAACGATAACGATGAGATTGAACGATGACGGGCGCGTTATCGTCGCCATGAGCGGCGGCGTCGATTCCTCGGTCGCGGCGGCCCTCCTCGTCGAGGCCGGCCGCGACGTGGCGGGGATCACCATGGACCTGTTCGCTCCGGGAGAGTGGACCGGCCGGGCGAAGGAAGCGGTCGCCGGCCTCGAGCGAAACGCGGCCCGGGACGCCGCCCGAGTCGCGGCCGCCCTCGGGATCAGGCACGTGACGGTCGACCTGCACGCGGCTTTCGAGCGCGCCGTGGTTTCGGACTTCTGTCGCGAATACGCGCGGGGCCGGACGCCCAATCCCTGCGTCCGCTGCAACCGGCTGGTCAAGTTCGATCTCCTCTGGCGAAAGGCGCGACGGCTCGGCGCCGTTCGGCTGGCGACGGGACATCACGCCCGTGTCGCGTACGACCGGTCCCGGCGGCGCGTCCTTCTGAAGAAGGGGCTCGACGCGGCCAAGGACCAGTCCTATTTCCTCTATGGCCTGACCCAGGACCAGCTGTCCCGGACGCTCTTCCCGGTCGGCGGCCTGACCAAGGCCGAGGTGCGGCGGGCGGCCGCCCGTCTCGGGCTCGGTCGCGGCCTGGCGGCCAGGCCCGAGAGCCAGGAAGTCTGCTTCATTCCCGGCCGGGACTACGCGCGCTTCCTGGGCGAGAGAATCCCGGACGCCTTCCGGCCGGGTCCGATCGTCGACCGGCGGGGCCAGACGATCGGAACGCACCAAGGGATCATTCATTTCACGGTCGGCCAGCGGAGGGGGATGGGAGTTTCGGGGCCGCACGCCTACTATGTCGTTTCACTCGACCCGGACACGAATACCGTCGTCCTCGGCCGGGACGAGGATTTACGCCGCCGTCGGATCCGGGTCGTCGACGTCAACTGGATCGCCAACGAAAAGTTGACCCGGACGCGCCGGGCTTTCGTCAAGATCCGCTACCGCCACCGTGAAGCCGCGGCCCGAATCCGGCCTCTGGCCGGGGGGGAGGTGATCGTCGAGTTCGAGACGCCCCAGCGGGCCGTGACGCCCGGCCAGGCGGCGGTCTTCTACGACGGAGACGTCGTTCTCGGCGGGGGAACGATCGAAGCCGCCCTCGACGAAAACGGAAGCTGACGGCGGACCCGCGTTTCGAAGAAAATCGATTGACAAAATCTTATAATACATATAGATTTACTAAGAAATGAATCTCAGATTCGGTCCCGGACCGGAACGCCCCTAGGAGGCTTATATGAAATCGACCCTCAAGACGATCGGTGTGGTTGCCGTCCTCGGCTGGATGATCGCGGGCGGAGCGGTTCCCCTGGCGGCCCAGGCGACGACGAAGTACCTGGCCATTCCGGCCAACGCCCTCAAGCCGGCCAACTGGGACGCCGATAACCGGATGTGGACGGCCTCGCAGACGGTCTTCAACTTCGACACGGGCGCGACCCCCCCCTTCGAAGCCAACGCGCCGGTCTATCTTCCCCAGGGCGCGGTCATCAAGAAGGTGACCTTCTATTTTACGGACAATGATCCCGCCGCCAGCGGCAAGATCGATTTCAGCCTCAACCGGCAGAAGCTCTCGACCGGCGGCCTCGCCCCCATCGCCACGGCCAGCACCGGAGCCTCGGCGACTTCCGCCTCACGGAAGTCCATCGACGCGGCCAAGGTCGTCGTCGGCAAAGTCGATAACCTCAAGTTCAGCTACAGCCTGAACGTTCGCTTTGGTTTGGGAACGAATCTCCTCAAGTTTCACGCCGCGGTCATCTGGTACGAATAGAGGCTTGGCGCTCAGGCGTAGCTGTGGAGTCCGGAGAGGAGATAGTTGACGCCGAAGAAGGTGAACATCGCGGCCAGAAAGGCGAGGACGGCGACGATGGCCGAGCGCCGTCCTTTCCAGCCCATGGCGATCCGGGTGTGCAGGTAGAGGGCGTAAAGGAACCAGGTGACCAGCGACCAGACTTCCTTGGGGTCCCAGCTCCAGTAGGACCCCCAGGCCCGGTAGGCCCAGACCATCCCGAAGACGAGCGCGCCCAGCGTGAAGAGGGGAAAGCCGACGGCGATGAGCTTGTAGGAGACGGCGTCCCAGTGGGCGGCGTCCCGTCCGCTCCGGACGGCTTCCCCTGGTCGTTCGCGGCGGGCGGCGGCCAGATAGAGGAGGCTGGTCACGGTCCCGATGGCGAAGAACGCCTCGCCGACGAGCGTGACCGAGACGTGGAGCCAGAGCCAGTGGCTCTGGAGGGCGGGGACGAGCGGGGCGGCCTCCTTGGGCATCAGGGGCGACGAGGCGAGGGCCATCAGGGCCGTGACCAGGAGAAGAAAGAACGGGCCCGCTTTTCGGATCGCCAGGCGCCGCTCGAGCGCGAGATAGGCCGTCATCGAAACCCAGGCCAGGAAGGACAACGACTCGTACATGTTCGTGAACGGCGCGTGGCTGCTGACGAAGACGCGCAGGACGAGGGCGACCGTGTGGAGTCCGGCGCCGGCGGCGGCCAGGAGGTATCCCTTCCGGGCCGCGCCGTCCTTCCTTAAAAGCAAGGACAGAAGGTAGAGGACGGCCGCGAAGATATAGAGGAGGAACGCCGCCAGGAACACGTTGGCTTCGGTCATGACCGCTCCTGGGCGACGGCCTCGGCGGCGGCCGCGATGTCTTTCGTCAACGCCTCGCGGGCCTTGGGCGCCCGGCCGGAGAGGACGGCCTCGGTCCTTCCCCGGCGGGCCGTGACGGCGGCCCGGATCTCGCGCGAAGGCCAGTAGAAGGCCAGGCCGAGTCCGAACATGAGAACCGCGCACCCGAACCAGATGAAGGGGGCTCCCGGGTCGAAAGCGGCCTGGAGGATGGAGAGCGGATCGGCCCGGACCTCGAGGAGTTCGAAGGCGAGCCCGGTTTCTACCCTCTCCCGAATGCGGTCGAACTCCGGGTGGTTCGCGAACAGCCAGGCCGAGAGGACGGTCCGTCCCCCTTTCTCGGCTTCGATCAGGACGGCCGGGTTATTCGGCTCGAGGGATCGCGTCCCGACTTCATTCCGGGCGTTGATGACGAAATCCGGGACGAACCGCGCCGCGGCGACCGTCAGCTCGGTTCCCGGGATCCGGGCCTCGCCCCCGGTCCGGACCTCGAGGAGGCGCTCGGACGAGGGGTCGTCGCGCTTCCGGACGCGGAGGACAAGGGCGGCCTCCTCCCAGTTCCATCCGTAGCCCGACTGATAGATGCGAACCCCTTTGTAACGCAGCGGGTGGTTGACCTCGATGGTTTCGGTCCGGACCGGCGCGCCGCCATCGAGCACGGTTAGCCGGCTCTTCCAGTCTTTGACGGCGCCGTCGGGGTAGGTCTCGGTCCGGAAGGCCTCGAGCCGGACCTGGAACCCGGCCGAAGGAACGTCGGCCGACCCGCCGGGGACGAGGCTGAGGTCCGTCCTCCAGCCCGCGACGCCGCTCAGGATGGCGCCGGCCAGGATGACCAGCAGGCCGGCATGGACGACGTCGGCTCCGAATCCGCCCCAGGTCCGCCGGCGGGCGGCGAGGAGGACGACCTCGTCGCGACGCTCCTCGCGGATTCGGTAGCGGCGGCCGGAGAGGGCGGCGCGCAAGGCGCCGGACGCGGCCTCGAGGCCGACCCCCGTCCCGGCGGTCCGGCTCTCCGGCTCGGCGGCCAGGCTCTCGGCTGTCCAGTCCCAGGACGGCTTCAGAGTGCGCCGGAGGCGGGGGAGAGATCGAGTCAGAGCGCAGGCCATGATGCTCAGGGCGAACAGGAGAAGGAGGGCGAGATAGGCGGGCGTGCGGTAGAGATAAAAACGGGGGAGGAGCGTCCCCAGGATAGACGCGATCGTCACCAGGATGAAGAGCGTGATCGCCAGCCGGACCGAGCTCAGGAAGCGGACCAGGCGGTTCAAGGCGCGATCCCGTTTCCTACTTGGATCTGGCTTTCCTCTTCTTGCGGTCGATCTCGACGATGTCCTCGAGCGTCAAGTTGTCGAAGTAGCTTTTCAAGATCTGGGACGCCTTGTTCCAGATTTCGAAGGTTGCGCAGTACGGCATGCGCGAGCAGAAGTCCCCGTCCTCGACGCATTCGACCAGGCAGCAAGAGCCCTCCAGGGCATGGAGGATCTCGCTGACCTTGATCTCGGCCGGCGGCCGGGCCAGGGTGTAACCGCCGCCGGCGCCGCGGATGCTCTTGACGAGCTTGCTGACCTTGAGCGGGATGATGATCTGTTCCAGGTAGCGGATCGAGATGTCCTCGTCCTCGGCGACCCGGCGCAGGATGACGGCCGCTTCCTTGTCGTCGTAATGGTGGGCCAGCTGGAGCATCAGGCGGGTACCATAGCGTCCCTTGGTCGACATCTTGATCATGCGTCTCTCTCCTTGGCACGGGCCGATCCCTCAACGCCCGGCCCCTATCTTAATCCTCGCCGCGGGCTATTTCAACCTGAATTTATAGATTTTATCGGCCCGATTGGACCAAGCGGATTAACCGGGAATCGCTGTTTCGTCCCATCCG
>JAFGBC010000349.1 GCA_016933355.1 Candidatus Aminicenantota bacterium | reverse complement strand
GCGACCGTCCTCCTCGCCTTGAGCGCCTGCCGCCCCGCGGAGAAACCCGCGGCCGCCTCCGACGCCGGCGACCGGTCCTTCTACCGGCAGGTCCCGGACGCGCCCGAGCGGACCGCGTTCGCGCTGGATTTCGCCGGAATCGACAAGCCGGCCGGCCCCGAGGAATTTCCTTCCCTCTACCACACGCCGCCTGTTCCGCAAGGGCGGACGTCGACCTGCTGGTCGTTCGCCACGACCTCGCTGTTCGAGTCTGAGCTCAAGCGGCTCTACGGGCTCGACGTCAAGTTGTCCGAGATGCACACGGCTTACTGGGAGTTCGTCGAGAAGGCCCGCGCCTTCATCCGCGCCAAGGGCGATTCGGCGCTCCGCGAGGGCTCCGAGCCCGAGGCCGTCGTCCTGCGCATGAAGACGTACGGCGCGGTCCGCGCCTCCGACTACACCGGGCTCGTCGGGGGGGCGACCGCCCACGACCATACCGAGCTCCACGCCGCGCTCTGGGCCTGCCTGGAAGGATTCCGGGACCGGGCCGAGTGGGACGAGGCCAAAGCCGTCGCCGCGGTCCGCGCCATCCTGGACAAGCAGATGGGCGCGCCGCCCGAGACGATCGAAGTCGACGGCCGCCGCCTGACGCCCAAGGAGTACCTGGACGAAGTCCTGCGCCTCCCCCTGGACGCTTACGTCGCCTTCGTAAGCTTCAAGTACCTTCCCTTTTACGCCAAGGGCGAGTACCGGGTGCCCGACAACTGGTGGCGCGGCGCCGACTACTATAACGTTCCGCTCGGCGAGTTCACCGCCGCCCTGGCCGGCGCCCTGGCCAAGGGATTCACCGTCGCGCTGGCCGGCGACATCTCCGAAGTCGGCAACTCCGGTCCCGAGGACATCGCCGTCGTCCCGAGCTTCGACATCCCCCGCGCGCTCATCGGCCAGGACGCCCGCGAATTCCGGTTCGCGAACCGGACCACGACCGACGACCACGTCCTCCACCTCGTCGGGACGGTCGAGCGGCCCGGCGGCCGCTGGTTCCTGCTCAAGGATTCCTGGGAGACGGCCTGGCAGGGCGGCCACAAGGGCTACTTCTTCTACCGCGAGGACTATGTCAAGCTGAAGATGCTGACGTTCTTCGTCCACAGGGACGCCGTCGCCGAGCTGCTGGCGAAGTTCTGAGAGGGGGCCCCCGGGAGATCATGCCCAAGCTCCGGCCGGCGTTCAGGGACAAGGCCCTCTTCGTCCGCCTCTTCGGCGCCGACGTCTACGCCGTGGGCGGCTACGTCCGGGACCTCGTCCGGGGGACGCCGACCGAGGAGGTCGACCTCCTCATCCTCCGCCGCGGCCTGGACGAGATCGTGCGCCGGATCTCCCCGCACGGCCGGGTCGACCTCGTCGGCCGGAGCTTCGGGATCATCAAGTTCACAGTCAGGGGGCGGACCTACGACCTGGCCCTCCCCCGCCGCGACGCGCCGGCCGGGACGGGCGTCCGCGGCCACAAGGATATCATCGCCGCCTCCGACCCCGCGCTCCCGATCGAAAAGGACCTCGAGCGGCGCGATTTCCGCTGCAACAGCCTGGCCCTCCGCCTCCGGGACGGCGCGCTGGTCGACCCCTTCGGCGGCGTCAAGGACATCCGGGGCAAGGTCATCCGCCTCACCAATCCCGACGCCTTCCCCGATGATCCGCTCCGCGTCCTGCGGACGGCCCGCTTCGCCTCGGTCCTCGGGTTCAAGGTCGACCCCGCCGTCTACCCGATCGCCAAGACGATCGACCTAGCCGGGCTCAGCGTCGAGCGCGTCAACGAAGAGCTGTTCAAGATCCTTCTCCGCTCCCCGCGGCCGTCGCGCGGGCTCGACGAGCTGTTCAAGCTCGGCGTCCTGAGGAAGCTGTTCCCCGAGCTCTACGGCCTGACGCTCTCGCTGCAGGACGCCGTCTTCCACCCCGAGACGGACGAGTACGGGCACCACACCGTCTGGAGCCACACCAAGCTGACCGTGGACCAGGCCAAGACGCTCGGCGACCTGATGGGATTCCCTCCGCCCAAGACGCTCGCCCTCCTGCTGGCGGCGCTCTACCACGACGTCGGAAAGCCCGGCACCGCCCACTGGGAGTTCAAGCGGGGCCGGATGGTCATCATCAACTACGGCCACGACCTGGCCAGCGAAAAGGCGGTCCGCAAGGTTTTCCAGCGCTTCCGGGTCTTCTCCTGGAACGGCTGTCCCCTCAACAAGATCGTCCCGGTCCTGATCAAAACCCACCACCGGGCCTCCGAGCTCTGGCAGAACAGGGACAACGTCACCCGCAAAGCCTTTAGCCGGCTGGCGGCCGAGGCCGGCGGCGAGATCGAGCTCGTCGTCGCCCTCGACGCGGCCGACCGGGCCGGCCGCCGCGAACGTCGAGTCCGGGGCCTCGACCGCGAGGCCCGCTGGCTCCTCCGCAAGTTCGAGGAGCTTCGCGTCTCCCGGGAGACGATCAAGCCCCTGATCCTGGGCCGCGACCTCATCAAGCTCGGCGTCGCGCCCGGACCCGGCATGGGCGTCCTCCTCAAGAAGCTCCTCCATCTTCAGCTCGACAGCCGGTTCGAGACGCGGGCCGAAGGGCTGAAGTTCGCCAAAAAGCTCGCGGCGGGGAAGCGGCCGTGAAAGTCCTCGTCGCCGGCGGCGCCGGATACATCGGGTCCCACACCGTCCAGGAGCTTCTGGCGCGCGGATTCGCCGTCGTCACCTTCGACGATTTTTCGACCGGCCGGCGGGAGCTCATTCCCGGCGGCGAGGTGATCGAGGGCGACCTCCTGGATAGGGACGCCGTCCGGGCCGCCTTCCGAGCGACCCGCTTCGACGCCGTCCTTCATTTCGCGTCCTTGATCCAGGTCGGCGAAAGCTACCGCGACCCGGCCAAGTACTACACGCACAACCTGGACTCGAGCCTCAACCTCCTCGACGCCATGCGCGAGGCCGGGGTCGGAGCTTTCATCTTCTCGTCGAGCGCCGCCGTCTACGGCGTCCCCGAGGTCCTGCCCATCCCGGAAACCCATCCCCTGAAGCCGATCAACCCCTACGGCCGGACCAAGCTGTTCGTGGAGCGCATCCTCGAAGACTACGGCCGGGCCTACGGGCTGCGTTACGTCTCCCTGCGCTATTTCAACGCGGCCGGCGCCGACCCGGGCGGCCGGCGGGGCGAGCTGCACGACCCGGAGACGCACCTCATCCCCAACCTCCTCCGGCATCTGCTGGGACGGGCCCCGGCCCTGGAGGTGTTCGGGCCGGACTTCCCGACGCCGGACGGCACCGCGATCCGCGACTTCATTCACGTCTCGGACCTGGCCGTCGCCCATGTCCTGGCCCTCGAGAAGCTCCTGGCCGACGGAGAAAGCCTCGCCCTCAATTTGGGCGCCAGCCGCGGCTACTCCGTCCTCGAGGTCATCCGCAAGGCCGAGGAGGTCACGGGCCGCAAAGCCGCGGTCGAGCGGCGCCCGCGCCGCGAGGGCGACGTCCCCGTCCTCCTCGCCTCGAAGGAGCTCGCCGAGCGGACCCTGGGCTGGACGCTACGCCAGTCCGAGCTGGAGACCATCATCGAGACGGCCTGGCGCTGGCATCGGAGCCGTGGCCGTTGATGCGATCGTTCGGGATAAATCCCGGAAGGAGGTCGGCATGAAAGGCGGAATGAAGCGAAGGGATTTTCTGAGGACGGGGGCGGCGGCCGGAGCGGCCGCCCTGGCCGGAGGCTTCGCGGGCGGCCGAAGGGCGACGGGCCGGCCGCTGCCCGCGCCCGACCTGGCGGTGGTCACCGGGTCGGATTATTTCCAGGCGACCCGGAAAGCGATCGAGACGCTCGGCGGGATCGGAGCCTTCGTGCCCCGCGGCGCCAAGGTCGGACTGCTCATCAACGCCCCGGCCTGGTGGCGGCTGCCGGGAAGCCACACCCGACCCGAGGTCGTCCTGGCCGCGATCCTGGCCTGTCGGGAAGCGGGGGCGGCCTCGATCCAGTACCTCCTCGACCCGGCCCCCGGCTACTGGAAAAAGACGCCGCTTTCGACGACGCACGCCGCGGAGATCGCGTCCGTCAAGCCCTGCTCCAAAGACTACGTCGAGACCGCCGTCCCGAAAGGGACGGCCGCCAAGAAGGTCAAGGTCATCCGGGAGCTCCTCGACTGCGACGTCCTCGTCAACCTTCCCATCATCAAGAACCACGAGGGCGTCGCCATGTCGGGAAACCTCAAGAACATGATGGGCGGGAACACCGGCGACACCAACCGGTTCTTCCACGCCGGCTCGGGCGCCGCGGGCGAATACGGCGACATCCCCTTCCTCTCTCAGTGCATCGCCGATAACAACACCCTGCGCCGGCCCGCGCTGTGCATCGCCGACGCCACGCTGATCCTGATGACGAACGGACCCGCGGGCCCGGGCGAGCTGCGCAAGCCGGACAAGGTCATCGCGGGGACCGACCCGGTCGCCGTGGACGCCTACGGCGCGACCTGCCTGGACCTCGTGCCCGCCGACGTCCAGATGATCCGGAAATCGGCCGAGCTGGGACTGGGCCGGATGGACCTCGACAAGCTGGCCGTGAAGGAGATGGCGCTCTGAGGCGACAGCCGGGCGAAATCGGCCAAAGGCTTTTCCGTCAATGCCGTTTCATGCCTGGCCTCCGATGCTAAGGGAATGACGGTCTACACCGCGGTCTTCGGCCAGGGGAGCCTCAAGATCCGCCGCTGAAGCGTAAGCGCTAATATAGAGAATCAACGTCGGGATCATGAGGAACAAGGAGTCGAGATGAACGACAATAGAAGGATCCTTTATCCTGTCCCGGGCCTCGCGATCGCCGCCCTCGTCGCCGCGTCGGCGGCCCGGCCGGCTCCGACCGATGTCCCGGACGCCGTCCGGTCGATCCTTCAGCGCAGCTGCGCTGTCTCGGGCTGCCATCGCGGGAATTATCCGGCCAAGAAGCTGAGCCTCGAGCCCGGGACGTTCCCGGAAAGCGCCGTGGGCGTCGCCAGCCGCCAGGTCCCCGACCAGACGCTGATCGATCCCGGCGCTCCCGACAAGAGCTATCTGCTCAGGAAGGTCGCGGGCGCGGAGGGGATCGCCGGCAAGCGGATGCCGATCGGCCGCAAGTCGTTGACTTCCGGTGAGATCCAGGCTCTGCGCGACTGGATTGAAGGCCTGGATCGCTAGCCCCTGACGACCCGCTATTGTCGAATCGAGGCCGGGATGTCATAATACACGTCCGGCCTCCGGGCCGGACGTGTATAATATGCGCAATAAAACCAACCTCAGTCTGATTGTCTGCCTGCTGGCTGTCCTGGCCGCCGCCCCGTTCGTAAGCTGCTCCCGTTCCAAAAAGCCGGTCCGAACCCAACCCCAGGGAAAGCCCTCCCAAACCGAAAAAGCCCCGGACGCTAAAACCGGACAGGGTCAAAGCCCTCCGGCCTCCGCCCCGATTTCCGCTCCGGCGCCCGCGGCCGAGACGCCGCCGGCCGCTCCCGAAGACGCGGCGGCTCAAGCCAAGCCCGGCGAGGAACCCGAAAAGGACGCCGCGGCCTTGTTGGAGGACGCCCTGAGCCTCTTCCAGGACGCCCAGTCCGCCTGGGAACAGGGCGAGTCCGAGGTCGCCCTGTCCCTGCTCGACGAGACCTACGGCCTCCTCCTCAAGGCCAAGGTGCCGGCCGATTCCCCGCTGGTCCAGGACAAGAACGACCTGCGCCGGATGATCGGCCGGACGATCCAGCAGATCTACGCCTCGAAGCCGGCCGCGGTCGGCGACAACCACCGGACGATCCCCCTCGTCGAGAACACGTACGTCCTCCAGGAGATCCAGCTCTTCCAGACCCGCGAGCGGCGCGCCTTCGAAGACGGCTACCGGATGAGCGGCCTCTACCGGCCGATGATCGTGGAGGAGCTCCGCGCGGCGGGCATGCCCGATGAGCTGTCCTGGCTGCCGATGATCGAGAGCTGGTTTAAAGTCCGCGCCTTGTCCCGGGCCCGGGCGCTCGGGATGTGGCAGTTCATCCATTCGACCGGCTACCGGTTCGGCCTCAAGCAGGACCGTTGGGTCGACGAACGGATGGACCCGATCAAGGCGACGCGGGCCGCCGTGAAGTATCTGG
>JAFGBC010000014.1 GCA_016933355.1 Candidatus Aminicenantota bacterium | reverse complement strand
AGGGCGTTGGAGTCGTCGGGATGCTTCGCGAGATACTCGTTCAGCTGGCCGACCGCGCCCTCGAAATCGCGGGCGCGGATCTTGTCGGCGGCGGCCTTGATCTCGGCCTCCATCGCCTTCAGCTGCTCCGCCCTCTCGACCAGGGTTTGGGAGACGAGGATGACGTCCGGGATTTCGACTTTCCGGATGGACTCCTGGGGCTCCGCGAACCGCCATTCGTCTTCCTTGACGGCGAAGCCCTCCTTCTCGAACGTGACCTTGTAGATGCCGTGGGGCAGGCCCGCGAACTTGAACTCGCCGTTCTTGTTCGTCTTGACGCCGTAGCCGCGGCTGGTCGCGACGTCGCGGAGCTTGATCTCGACGCCGTCCAGGGGCTTCTTGTCGGTATCGATGACCTTGCCGTGGAAATAATATTCCCGGTACTGGGCGAAGGTCGGGCCGACGCACCACAGCGCGGCCGACAAGGCCAGCCCGGCGATGACGGACACTTTCTTGGGCATCATGATTTACTCCTGTTTGGGCTTGTAAGCGTTGGCTTTCTCCAGGGCCGCCCGCACCCGGTCAGGCTGACCCATTCTATGATAGATATCGGCAAGCAGAAAATAACCGAGCGCCTTGAGTTCGTCGGTTTTGGCCAGCTCCAGCCCCTTGTCCACCAGGCCTCGGATCTCCTCGAGCGGCGTCCCCGGCTCGGCGAGGAGGCCGCGCGCCAGGAAGAGGTGGCCTTCGGCCTGCTTGGGCGCGATCGATACGACCTCCCGCATCTGGGCCAGGTAGCCCTCGCGGTCCCCCAGGCGAAGCAGGACCTTGCCCAGGTTGAACCGCGCCTTGTATTCGGAGGCGTAAACGGCGATCTCTTCGGAGTACGCCTTGCGCGCCTCCTCCCAGCGGCCCTGCTCTTCATAGAGCAGCCCCAGGTTGAACTGGGCGAAGGGGAACTTGGGGTTGTCGCGGACGATGGAAACGAGGAGCGGCTCGGCCCGGTCGTAGCGCTTGAGTCCGATCCAGCAAGCGGCCAGGTTGAGCCCGTTCTGGGTCAGCTTGGGCTGGATTTCGTAGGCCTTCTCCAGGTTCGGGAGGGCCTCCTCCCGCCGCTCCACCGCCATATAGACCTCGCCCAACAGCATGTAGGCCTGGACGCTCCGGTCGTCCACGGCGAGCGTACGTTTGCAGAGGGCGACGACGTCCTCGGCCCTCCCCTCTTCGAGGAAGATGTTGGCCAGCGAGATCAGGGCCTGGATGTTCTCCGGGTTTCGCGCGAGCACGACGTCGAGCGCGGCCTTGGCCTCGTCCTTGCGGCCCAGCTCGGACCGGCAGGTGGCGAGGAGGAGCAGCGCCTGGGAGATTTCGGGGTCCTGCTTGAGGGTGGCCTCGAGGATATCGGCGGCCGGGCCGTATTCCTCCCGCTGGATCATCTCGCCCGCGCGTTGAACGGACTCGAAGACGGCCAGCTTGTCCTTGGGATCGGCCAGAAACGCGCCGGCCTTCTTGGGCGCGACGGGCGCTCCGATATAGCCGAGCGCGGCCAGCCGGGTGACGGTTTCCTTGTCCAAGTCCGCCGCCTGGGGCTGCGGGGCGTTGCGGCCGGTCTCTTCGACGAGCCGGTCGAGTCGGTCCTTGAGGTCGCGGGCGACGGCCGGCTCGCGGTCGAGGATGTCGGCCGCCTCGTCGGGATCGCGCTCGAGGTCATAGAGCTCGAGCCGGGGCGCGCTGATGAACTTGTAGCGCGTCGTCCGCAAACCCTGGAGGGGCGCCCAGCCGAACTGGATGTTGGGCGCGAAAGACTCGGAATAGGCCGGGATCTCCGTCTTCTCGGCGCGCCCCATGATGTCCGCGACGAGCGAGCGGCCCTGCTGGCCCTCCGGGACCGGGATCTTGACGAGGTCGAGGACGGTGGCGAAAACGTCGACCGTGCTGACCTGCGACGGCACCCGGACCCCCCGCCCTTGCCGGAACGGCGCGACGATAAGGAAGGGAACGTGCACGGCATAGTCGTAGATGAAATAACCGTGGCTGCTCTCGCCGTGGCTCCCCAAGGCCTCGCCGTGGTCGCCGACGAGGACGACGACGGTGCGCCGATCCAGGCCGCTCCGTTCGAGCCAGTCCCTGACCCGCCCGATCTGGCTGTCCATGAAAGCGATTTCGCCGTCATAGAGTCCGACCAGGCCGCGTCCCCCGTAGCTCGAGAGGTACGGCTCGGGCGGGGCGTAGGGCAAATGCGGGTCGTAGAGATGGATCCAGGCAAAGAACGGTTTGTCCTTGCGGCCCTCGAGCCAGCCGAGAGCGGCGTCCACGACCTGGTTCCCCGGCCGCTGGACCATGCCCAGGTCGAGCTGCTTGTATTTCTTGAGGTCAAACTTGTCGTCGTAGTGCTCGAACCCCTGGTTGAGCCCCCAGCGGCCGTCAAGGACGAAGGCGCCGATGAAGGCGCCGCAGGCGTAGCCCCGGCCGGCTAGGACTTCGGCCAGCGTCGTCTGGACACTCCCCAGCGCCGTGTTCCCGTTGACGCGGACGCCGTGGTAGGTCGGATAGAAGCCGGTGAAGATCGTCGAATGCGACGGCAGCGTCAGCGGCGTGACCGAGGCGCACTCCTCGAACAAGGTGCCGCGCGCCGCCAGCGCGTCCAGCACGGGCGTCCGGACGCCGCCGTAGCCGTAGGGCGCGAGGTGGTCGGCCCGCGTCGTGTCCAGCGTGAGGACGACGACGTTGGGCTTGTCGACGTCGAGCCGTCCCCATTCGCGGGCGACGAGGCGGAGCGGATTCCGGTCCATGACGAGCTTGACGGCCAGCAACCCGGCCAGGGCGAGCCCGGCCGGAAGCGCGATCCACAGCCAGCGGCCTGTCTTGCGGCCGCCGGCGCCGGGGTCTCGTCCCGCCCGCCCGCCGTCCCGTTTCGTCATCGCATCCCCCTCGTCTTCAAAAGGGCCTCGTAGACGGCCCAAACCGCTCCCGGCCGCATGTACTTCATGGCCCGGAACAGGCGCTCTCCGTTGGTCCGGGCCCGGTCGTTCCAGCGCGGTTCGTCCGGGTT
>JAFGBC010000119.1 GCA_016933355.1 Candidatus Aminicenantota bacterium | reverse complement strand
GTTGGGGCCGTCCTTGGTCATCCGGACGAAACGGGCCTCGGGGAGATAGAGGCTCCGCATGACGTCGATCCGGGGCGGGTTTGCCGGGTCGTAGGTAATCGACCGGTAGAGCGCGGAGACGATCCCGTCGATGGTCCCCAGGTCGGGCTCTCGCCCTGCGACAAGGTCCTGCGCCCCGGACGCGGCGGACGCCGCGGAGAGGGCCAAAGCAGTTAAGGCGCCGAAAACGATGATGCGGAGCGTTTTCATGGTTTACCTCGCAGCCTTGCGGCATGCTGGATTTTAGCCTAAAGGGCCCGGATTGGCAAAATTCCCCGGCGTTGACTTGTCCGCCGCGCGCGACATAATCTAAGGCCGGAGGATGAGCGTGAGCCCAGCCTGTCCGCGTTGCCGGACCCAGAACGAGCCCGGCGCCCGTGTCTGCCGAAACTGCGGGGAGACCTACGAGCCCGAGACGCGTTCCCTGGCGGCAGGCGCTCCGTCCCCTGCGGCCGGCCCGGCGCCGTCCGCGGTCGTCCCTGTTTCCGCCGCCTCTCTCGGCGACGCCCTCTTCGCCGGGAAATACCGCATCCTGCGTGAGCTGGGAAGGGGCGGGATGGGGATCGTTTACGAAGCCGAGCAGCAGAGTCCCAAGCGCGCCGTCGCGCTGAAAGTCATCCGGGGCGGATCGTTCGTCAGCGAGACCGAGGTCCGCATGTTCCAGCGCGAGGCCCAGGCGCTGGCCCGGCTCAAGCACCCCCACATCGCCCCCATCTACGAGTCGGGCCGGACCGAAGACGGCCGCCACTACTTCGCCATGGAGCTCGTCTCGGGCCGGACGCTGGCCGAGCACCTCGCCTTGCCGCCGGACGGCGCGCGGCCGGCGCTGACCAGCGCGGACATCCGCCTCCGCCTCCTCCTCTTCCGGAAGGTCTGCGACGCCGTCGGCTACGCGCATCAGCGCGGGATCATCCACCGCGATCTCAAGCCGTCCAACATCATCGTCCAGTCCGGACCGGAGGCGCCGTCCCGCGCCGCTGACCCGGTGCCCGAGGTCAAGATCCTCGACTTCGGCCTGGCCCGGATCACCGAGGCGGACCTGGCCGCGAGCGCGCTGGTCAGCGAGGCGGGGCTGGTCATGGGGACCGTTCCCTACATGAGCCCCGAGCAGATCCGGGGCGACGCCGACGCGATCGACGTCCGCTCCGACGTCTACGCGCTGGGCGTGATCCTCTACGAGATGCTGGCCGGACGGCTGCCCTACGACCTGTCGCGGGCGTCGCTCCCGACGATGGCCCGGACGATCGTCGAAACGCCGCCGCGCCCCCTCGCCAAGGGATGGCTGGGAGCCCGCAAGCCCGACGCCGACCTCCAGACGATCGCGGCCAAGGTTCTCGAGAAAGAGCCCGAGCGCCGCTATCAGAGCGCGGGCGCGCTGTCCGACGACATCGAGCGCTACCTCAAGAACGAGCCGATCGCCGCCCGGCCGGCGACCGGGCTCTACCAGCTCCGCAAGCTCATCGCCCGCCACAAGGTCGGGTTCGGGTTCGCGGCCGCCTCCGTCGTCGTCCTGGCCGGGTTCGCCCTGGCCATGACGCTCCTCTCGGCCCGGATCGCCCGGGAGCGGACGCGGGCGGAGAAAGAGGCGGCGACCGCGGGCGCGATAAACGACTTCCTGCTGGAGACCATGGGGTCGGCCAACCCCGTCGAAGGCAGCGGCCGGGACACGACCGTCCTCGAAGCGCTCGACGCGGCCGTCGCCAAGATCGGGCCGTCCTTCAAGGGCCAGCCCGACGTCGAGATGGACCTGCGTCAAGTCATCGGTCAGACCTACCTGAGGCTGGGCCGCTACGGGGAGGCCGAGGAGCTGATTGCCTCGGCCTGCCGGATCGCGGAAGAGACCTACGGGCCCGAGCATCATTATCTGGCTTCGCCGTTGACGGCCCTGGCCGTCCTCAAACACGAGCGCGGCGCGTTCGCCGAGGCCGAATCCTACTACCGGAGGGCGCTGGCCATTCAGCGGGCGACAGGCGCGCAAGACAAAGACGCCGACGTCTTGAGCATCCTCAATAACCTGGCCCTGGTCCTCCAGGACCAGGGGAAGCGGGATGAGGCGGAGCCGATCATGCGCCAGGTCCTGGCGGCCGACCGCGAGACGCTGGGGGAGGAGGACGTCAACGTCGCTCTGGACCATCATAATCTGGGGACGCTGCTTCTTGATAAGGGCGACCTCGCCGCGGCGGAGCCCGTACTGCGGCGGGCGGTCGATCTCTTTGAGAAGGCGGGTCATCCCTGGCGATCGATCGCCAAAGGCGGCCTGGCCCGGCTCCTCGGCCGGAAAGGGGACCGGGCCGGGGCGGACGCGCTGTTCGTCGAAGCGCTCCCGGCCGCCCTGGCCGACTTCGGCGGCGACAACCTGGACATCGCGAAGCTCCGCTTGAAATACGGAAGCCACCTGACCGACCTGGCCCGCTACGCCGAAGCCGAGCCCCAGCTCCGCGAGGCGCACCGCGTTTTCGACGGCAGCTTGGGCGCCGAGAGCGGCTGGGCCCGGCGCGCCGCCGGCGATCTTGCCCGCGTGTACGACGCCTTGGGCAGGGCCGAGGACGCCCGGCGCTTCCGGCAATTGGGGGGGCCGGCCGCCGGCGGACTCCGTTAAACGAGGACCTCCGAAGCGCGGAGCGCTCAGCCCGTCTTCGGCGCGGCGGCACGGGCCGGACGGCCGGCGAGCTTGCGCTCGGCCTGCGAGCACAGCCCGACGATCATATTGTATTCCCACGTCGTCAGCCCGGCCCGGCCGAGGACCTGGCGGATGTTGCGCAGGATGTCGGCCTCCAGGTCGCGGTCGCCGCGGGCCGCGTAGTCGAGGGCCTTGATCGTCGCCCGGAGCTTGCGGAGGAGCGCCCGGACCTCGGTTTGGGTCACGAATTTCGGGACGGGGCCGGGCGCCGGGAGGCGGCTCAGCGCGTAGGCCGTGAGGAGCACGCTCTGGGCCAGGTTGAGGGACGGCGCGGCCGGGTCGGTCGGAATGGTCAGCAGGAACGCGCAGGCGTCCAGCTCGCTGTTGGTCAGGCCGTTATGCTCGTTCCCGAACAGGATCGCGACCTTGTTGCCCCGGGCGGCCCGGACGATGCGCTTTGCGCCGTCTTCGAGGGGGAGGAACAGCCCGCGGTGCCGTCCGCGCCGGCGCGTCGTGCCGACGACCAGGCTCGCCCCGGCGACCGCTTCCTCGAACGCGGCGTGGACCGGAGCGCGCTCCAGGACGTCCTTGGCTCCGCAGGCCATCGCCCTGGCCATGAGCGAGAGATGACCGCTCGGATTGACGAGCTCGAGCCGCCGGAAGCCCATGTTCTTGACGGCGCGGGCGGCGGCCCCGATATTGCCCGGCTCGGTCGGCCCGACCAGGACGAAGGCGAT
>JAFGBC010000118.1 GCA_016933355.1 Candidatus Aminicenantota bacterium | reverse complement strand
ATACGTTTACGAGATCGCCCGGGCCGCCCTGGAGGCCGACATGACCGTCAACACCCACTGCATCGGCATCCGCGGCAACCGGCTGTGTCTCGAGGCCTACGCCCTGGCTTTCGAGGAGCATCCGAAAGACGATCACCGCTTCCGCATCGAACACGCCCAGTTCGTCGAGAGGAAGGACGTCGAGCGTTTCGCCGCGCTGGGCGTCATCCCCTCGATGCAGCCCATCCATGCCGTATCCGACATGCGCTTCGCCGAGGCCAGGGTCGGCGCACGGCGTTCCGCAGGCGGCTATGCCTGGCGCTGGTTTCTGGACGCCGGGCTTTTCATCCCCTGCGGATCGGATTTTCCCGTCGAACCCGTCAATCCGCTTCTCGGTCTTCACGCGGCCGTGACGCGCCAGGATGTCGAGGGCCGGCCCGAAGGGGGGTGGCATCCCGAGCAGAGGATGACGATCGAGGAAGCGATCCGGGGCTTCACCATATGGGCCGCCCGCGCCGCGTTCCAGGAAGAGGTCCAGGGTTCGCTCGAGGCCGGAAAGCTGGCCGACTTCACGATCCTCGACCGGAACATTTTAGCCCTGCCGCCCGACGAGATCCCGCGGACCAAGGCCGCGGCCGTCATCGTCGGCGGCAAAATCCTCCGTTGCTCGGCCTCGCTGAAACAAAGATAATATCGGGATGAGGAAGACGGCGAAAGGAAAGATGAGGCTTGGACTCTTGTTGTCAGCCCAAATCAAGTCGTTTTGAGCGGCTAAAAAGCCGATCATAAAGGAGATTGCCCATGCATGTCCGCCGGTTTCTCGCGAATCATCTCCGAATCGGGCCGGCCGTCGCCCTGGCCCTTCTTTTTATCGGCCTCGGCCCGGTTCCGGCCGCGGAGACCCGCGCGCCCGTCCCCGAAAGAATGAGGCCGGGTTTCGAGAGCATCACCGCCGTCGACTCCGCCGCTTTTCTCGAATTCATCGCCGCCGACGAGCTCGAAGGCCGGGATACGCCGAGCCGCGGCCAGAGCCTCGCCCGCAAGTACGTCCGAAGCCTGTACAAATCCTGGGGCGTCGCGCCGTTCGGCGATGCCCGCGCTTCCGGGCCGAGATCACATGAACAGGCTCTGCCGATGTTCGTGAAAGCATACGGCCCCGGTACGGCCATGACGGTCCGTTCCGGCGGGCTGACCCGGACATTCCGCATGGGCGGCGATTTCACGTACAGCAACGGCGCGGATTGGAGCGGCGCGATCGATGGCCGCGTCGTCTTCGCCGGATACGGCGTTTCGGCCCCCGACCTGGGATATGACGATTTTGCCGGGATCGACGTCCGCGGCAAAATCGTGCTGGTTGCCGCGGGCCGCCCCGGCGGGGACGAGCGGGAAACGGTCTTCACCGGCCCCGAACACTGGGCCCGTTTCGCGGGCCGCCGGACGCCGGTCGAAAACTGCGCCCGGCTCCTGGCCGGCCGAGGCGCCCTGGCCCTGGTCGTGGCCGACCCGTCCTTTGATCGTCCCGCCCGGCCTCAGGGCTACGTCCAGGGCGCAAGAATCTCCTCCGCCTCGAACCGGGTCGTTTCCCCGCCGATTGCGGCCGCGGACCCTATGACGCCCACCTTCTGGGTCTCGCCGCGGCTGGCCGACGCCCTGCTCGTCGCCGCCGGAACATCCCTCGGCGAGCGAACGCGGAAAATCGACGCCGTCCTGAAACCGTCGTCCCTGGATATCCCGGGCCTGACGATGACGATCGACGTGGACGTCGCGCTTCAGGCGTCGACATGCGCCAACTTGCTCGGCGTCATCGAGGGCTCGGACCCGGATCTCAGGAACGAATACGTGATCGTCGGGGCTCACCTGGACCACATCGGCCTGAACGATGACGGCCACGTGTTCAACGGCGCCGACGACAACGGCTCCGGGTCGGTCGGCGTCCTCCAGATCGCCAAGGCTCTGGCTCTCAACCCGACGAAACCCCGCCGCTCCGTTATTCTCGCTCACTGGACGGGCGAGGAAAAAGGCCTTCTGGGATCCCTGGCTTTCGTCAAAGAACCGTCCATTCCGCTGAACACGATCAAGGCCTGCGTCAACCTCGATATGATCGGCCGCGAAACGACCCCTCAAGCCGTCAAAAGCCAGGCCGCGGAATTCCATCTCTCCGCGAAGGCGCGGGCCGAGATCGGCGATGATCCCCGGCGCCTCCTCATGGTCTATGTGCCGCTTTTCGCTCCGGGCCTCGGCGCCCTTGTCACGGAGTTGAGCGACGCCCACCTGGGATTGAACGTCGTGCTCCTGCCGTCTGCGCCCATGATCGGCAACAGCGACCATTATTTCTTCGCCCTTGAGGGCATCCCCTCGCTATTCCTGTTCACGGGCGGCCATTCCGACGCCCACCAGCCGACGGATACGGTTGACAGGATCGACGCGGAGAAAATGGCCGACGTCGTTCGGCTCGCTTACCTGACGGTCTACGCCGCCGCCGACTCCCCCGGGCCGTGGGACGGTGTTCGCCTCCCGTGAGCCGGGCATGCGTCGGTCACATCCGCAGGCATCCAGCACGAGACGCGGGGCGATGCGAGCCGTAGCCGGGCTTTCCTCCAGCAACGAGACGCTTGACGGCTTCCCGGCTTCCGCTACCGGGCCGCGTCCCGCTCAGAGCTTCAGGAATTAGGGCCCTGTTGTCGCTCCGGCCGCGGGGTCATCCCCTCTGAGACATATGGGCGGACGCGCCCGAACATCACTGATAGGCGAGGACAACTTTAACGGGGCCGATCTTGATGGCGTGGGCGTTACTCTTGAACTTGAGCTCGAGATGGAGGCGGATGGCGCTTGTGACTCCTGTTCGATCCATCTCGCAAACCGAAGTGTAATTGCCTTTTTTTTTTCTTGAGCGCCTTGACTTCGTCATGGATGATGAACGCCCGGGACATGGCGGTATCAAGCTTCGTCAGCCGGACCGCGGCGATATGGGAATTCACGTTCAAGTTCTCATAGAAGATCGTGACGGATTTGACGGCCAGGCTCTTGGCCAGGCCGTTGACGAACGCGCTCTCGGGCAGATCGAGCGGCAGATAGATATACAGGGAATCGTTGGCCTTGGTCACCTTGAACTCGACCCAGTTAAAATACCAATCGACGACCTTGATGGTCTCGTCGAGAGCCTGGATTTTCTGCGGGCTGAACCAATAGACGATCTCCTTCTGGGCGGCGAGATCCTCCGCCGGACCGGCCGGCAAGGGCGCAACGGCCAGGGCGGCGCACACCACGCATAGGGCTCGCGTTGTCTTCATGGCTTCTTCCTCCTCAGGACCCCTATTCTATACCGGAAAAGCCGCGGTTTGCTATGGAAAACTCCCCGGGATCACGCCCGGTTCACCGTCAAACT
>JAFGBC010000117.1 GCA_016933355.1 Candidatus Aminicenantota bacterium | reverse complement strand
GGTGCGTATAGAGGAGGTATCGGTCATGATCTCCAACCGTTCCATATCCAGGCGGGGTTTTCTCGCGGCCGGCGGCGGCTTCGTCGGACTGCTCTCGGCCGTGGCGTCGTCCGGAGGCGCCGCGTTCGCGGCGTCCGGCGCCGGTCCGGCCGCGCGCCCGGCGCCGGGGACGACGACCGTCGCCCTGGTCCGGACGCCCGACCGCGCCGACGGCGTCCGCCGCTCGCTCGCCCTCCTCGGCGTCAACCCGGTTCGCGGCAAACGCGTCCTGGTCAAGCCCAATTTCAACACCTCCGACCCGACGCCCGGCTCGACCCACAACGACACCCTCCGCGCCCTCCTGGCCGAGCTCAAGGGCATGGGGGCGGCGTCCCTGGCCGTCGGCGACCGGAGCGGGCCCGAGGACACCGAGAAGGTCCTGACGAAGAAGGGGATACCCGCCCTGGCCGCCGAGTTCGGCGCCGGGGTTCTCAACTTCGACGGGCTCGGACCCGACGGCTACGTCAAAGTCGCGCCTCCCGGCTCCCATTGGGCCGACGGCTTTCTCGTTGCGCGGCCGGTTGTCGAAGCCGAGGCCGTCGTCTCCGCCTGCTGCCTCAAGACCCACCAGTACGGCGGGATCTTTACGATGTCGCTCAAGAACTCGGTCGGTATCGTCCCCCGCGAAGGGTACGCCTACATGAGGGAGCTCCACGGCTCGCCCCACCAGCGGCGGATGATCGCCGAGATCAACGCCGCCTACGCGCCCGTCCTCATCGTCCTCGACGGAGTCGAAGCCTTCACGGACGGCGGCCCGATGACGGGAACCCTCAAGACGGCCGAGGTCGTCCTGGCCGGCACGGACCGGGTCGCGATCGACGCCGTCGGCCTGGCCGTCCTCAAGGAGCTGGGCAGCAACGCCGCGATCATGGGGACGAAGATCTTCGCCCAGGAGCAGATCGCGCGGGCGGTCGAGCTCGGCCTCGGCGTCGACGGGCCGGAGCGAATCGTCATCAAGACCGCGGACGCGGCCGGCGAAGCGTACGCGGAGAAAATTCGGACGATCCTGGCCGCCGGCTAGGAGGAAGGAGACGCCATGATCGAGCACCTGACGACTCTGAGCCGGATGTTCCTCCGGACGTGCGAGCGCTATCCCAAGCAGGACCTTCTGCTGGCCAAGCGCGACAGCCTCTACCGGCCGATCGCGACCGCGGAGTTCAAGAACCGCGTCCGGGAACTGTCGCTCGGGCTGGGCGAGCTCGGGCTCAAGCCCGGAGACAAGGTCGTCATCCTGTCCGAGAACCGGCCCGAATGGATCATGACCGACTTCGCCGTCCTGTGCGCGGGCGGGGTCAGCGTGCCCATCTACACCTCGCTCCTTCCCGAACAGATCGCCTATATCATCGCCGACGCCGAGGCCAAGATCGTCGTCTGCTCGAACCGGGAGCTCTGGCTCAAGGTCGAGACCGTCCGCGGCCGGCTGCCTTCGCTCGCGCACGTCGTCATGATCGAAGAGGAAGAGCCCGAAGGCGTCTGGGGCTTCGCCGAGGTCGCGGCCCGGGGTCGGCGGAAGGCCGACGCCAACCCGGAGATGTTCGAGCGCGCCGCCGAGGCGGTCCGGCCCGGCGACCTGGCCTCGATCATCTACACCTCGGGAACGACCGGAACGCCCCGGGGCGTCATGCTCAGCCACGCCAACTTCTGCAGCAACATCGAATCCCTGGCCGCCTCGATCGATTTCAACCACACCGACACGGCGCTGTCCTTCCTTCCCCTGTCCCACGTCCTGGAGCGGACGGGCACCTTCTTCCTCCTGGCCGTGGGCGCTTCGATCGCTTACGCCGAACGGGTCGAGACGATGTCCGAGAACATCTACGAGGTCAAGCCGACGATCGTCATCGGCGTCCCCCGCTTCTTCGAGAAGATTTACGCCAAGGTCATGGACAACGTCCTGGCCAGCTCCGCCCTCAAGCGCCGGATCTTTTTCTGGGCCGTCAAGGTCGGAAAGGACTGGGCGAACCGGACCGTGGACGGCCGGCCCATCCCGCGGCGGCTGAAGGCCGCCCGCGGCCTGGCCCGCCGCCTGGTCTACAGGAAGATCGTGAACCGGACGGGCGGCCGGGTCCGGTACTTCATCTGCGGCGGGGCGCCGCTGTCCAAGGACCTGGCCGAATTCTTCTTCGCCATGGGGCTGTTCATCCTGCCCGGCTACGGCCTGACCGAGACGGCCCCCGTCCTCACGGCCAACCTCCTCGGCCGCTATCGGTTCGGGACGGTCGGCAAGACCCTGCCGAACGTCGACCTCAGGATAGAGCCCGACGGCGAGATCCTGGCCCGCGGCCCCAACATCATGGTCGGGTACTACAAGAACGAAGCCGAGACGAAGGCCGTCCTCCAGGACGGCTGGCTGAGCACCGGGGATATCGGCTTCCTGGACGGCGACGGCTTCCTGACCATCACCGACCGCAAGAAGGACCTGATCGTGACCTCGGGCGGCAAGAACGTCGCGCCCCAGCCGATCGAGATGCTCCTTCAGGCCAACCCCTACATCCAGAGCGCGGTGGTCGTCGGCGCGGCCCGCAAGTTCATCTCGGCCCTGATCGTGCCCGATTTCGAGAAGCTCGAGGGCTACGCCCGGGCCAACGCGATTCCCTTCCAGAACCGGAGCGAGCTCTGCCGGCGCGAGGAGATCATCGCCTTCCTGCTTGCCGAAGTCCAGCGGTCGACGCCCAAGCTGGCCTCCTACGAGCGGGTGAAAAAGATCGCCGTTTTGGAGCGTGATTTCGAGCTCGAGGCCGGCGAGATCACGCCGACGCTCAAGATCAGGCGGACGATCGTCGAGGAGAAGTACAAGCCCCTGATCGACGCCCTCTACGCCGAGCCGTAGATGATTTCCGCCGCTTTCTATAGGGCGGTTTCGTTCGATGGGGGCTGAAGACCGGCTCGGACCAGGCCATTCGAGGCTGCGCTCGCTTTCCCCGGCGAGGAAAGCTTCGCCGGCTTCAATTCTTCAAGAGCCCGCGCTCGACCCTCCAGCGGCCTTCTCCGGCCCAGGCGGCCTTCTCTCGCCCGCGAAGTCGCTCTAAATACGAGTTCGCTTGTATCATAAGAAACAGCTTGACATTAAGAGATGGGAATATTAGAATTCCTATAAGAAATGTGTAATTAAGACCAAGGAGACAGGCGCGATGTACCGAATCAAAAAAACGGTCCTTTTTACTATCGTCCTGGGCGTCCTGGCCGCACCCGCCCTGGCGGGCGTGGTCAAGAAGTCCCGGACCCAGGTCGCCTTCAAGGGCTTCGGCGTCCTGACGATGGAGCAGGGCGAGCGGATCGCCTCCGACCGGAAGGCTTCCGAGACCAAGACCGAATTCAAGGGCAAAGGGATCATGGGCAAGACCCTGGGCTCGGCGCTTCTCCGTTCGGGGTCTTTCGGCGAGATCATCGACCTCCCGGCCATGACCGTGACCAGCCTCGACAACAAGAAGAAAGAATACCAGACGCGGCCGATCGAGAAGATCGCGATGGGAGAGGCGACCGGCGGGAGCGAACCCGAGCCGGACGCCGAAGCCCGGCCGTCCGAGAGCGATATCAAGATCATCCGGAGCGAGTTTAAGGTGGAGGCGACCGGCGAGACCGAGACCCTGAACGGATTTCCCAGCGAGAAATACGCCGTCCTCTGGCAGGCCGAGTGGGAGAACGTCAAAACCGGGGCCAGGGGAACCGAGAAGATGACGACCCTGGTCTGGACGACCCCGATGAGCGACGACCTCCAGGCCGAGGAGATGACATTCAGCCGGGCCTATCTCAAGGCCGTCGGACTCGACCAGGATGTTATGGAACGGAGCGTCCTGGGCGGGCAGTGGATCCAGGCCCTGGCCTCGATGAACCCGGCCAATCCCGCGCCCTCTCCCCAGGGCCGGCAGGTCGCCAAGGAGCTGGCGAAGATCAAGGGGTATCCCGTCTTGATCGACGGCAAGTACTTCTCGATCCGTCCCGAGGGCGAGGCCCAGGTCGAGGAGAAGAAGGGCGGCGGCATGCCTTCGCTCGGCAAGCTGGCCATGGGCGCCCTGAAGAAGAAGCCCAAGCCCGGCGAAGAGAACGAGCCGACGGTCAGCTATGTGATCGAGACGCTCGAGCTCGCCGCCGCGGCCGTCGACGAGACGGCCTTCCTGGTCCCGGCCGGCTACAAACAGAAGTAGGACACAAGGGCGGCCGCGCCTTTACCGCATAGGGGCGAGTTCGGTAAAATAGAAAGCGATCCTTCCCATCCGGGCAGAGGTGGACACATGGTGAAGCTCCCTAAGAGGAGATGGATGGCGGGCGGCGTTCTGGGCGTCGTCGTCCTGGGCGCCTTTCTGGCCCGCTCCTTCCGTTCCGTCCCCGTCCCCGGCCTGACCCTGCGGGCCGAGGCGGCCGTCGATACCGTCCTGGCCACCGGCCGCGTCGTCGGCGAAAAAACCATCCCGCTCTCCTTCCTTCGGCCGGGCCGGATCGACGCGGAGCTCGTCCAGGACGGGGCTTACGTCCAGGCCGGCCAGGTTCTCATGATCCAGGAGACGGACCAGGCCGAGACCGACCTGGCGGCGCGCCGTAACGCCCTGGCCCTGGCCAAGCTCGCTCTCGAACGGCTGGAGACGATCGACGTCAAGGACGCCGAACAGCGGGTGCGCCAGACCAAGGCGGCCGCCCTTTATGCCGGCGACTATCTCAAGCGGCAGACCCAGCTTTTCAAGGAAAACTCCATCCCGTCGCTCCTGCTCGAGCAGGCCAAGCGGGACCGGGAGCTGGCCGAAGCGAACTTCGAGGCAGCCCAAAACCAGTTGAACGCCCTGCTCGGGCCGCAGCGGAAACTGGCCGAGCTCCAGGTCGCCCGGGCCGAGACCGACCTCCGCCAGGCCGCGATCGACCTCCGGGAGGCGTCCCTGCGCGCCCCGTTCGACGGCCGGATCGTCGGGCTCGAGGCCCATAAGGG
>JAFGBC010000013.1 GCA_016933355.1 Candidatus Aminicenantota bacterium | reverse complement strand
TTGACCCTGACCGGGAACGGCGGCCGCGTCGGCCGTTTCGGCGGGGCGGCCTTGAGCTCCTTCAGGACGACCTCGATCGCCTTCTCGAGCTGGGGGTCGCGCCCGGCCGCGACGTCGGCCGGCCGTTGTTCGACCTCGATATCCGGCGCAACACCCTCGTTCTCGACGATGAACCCGTCCTCGGTCCAGATCCCCAGGTTGGGCGCCGTCACCCGCCCCCCGTCCATCAGGACCGGGAAGCCCAGGATCCCGACCAGGCCGCCCCAGGTTCGTTTGCCGATGAGCTTACCCAAGCCGAACTTTCGGAACAGCCAGGGCAGAAAATCGCCGCCGCTCCCGGCCATTTCGTTGATGAGCATGACTTTGGGACCGGTGATCATGGCGTTCGGCGTCCGGTAGTCGTTGCCATAGCGGGTCGCCCACATGGCGTAATACTCGCGGCGCATGAAATCGATGTAGTAATCGGCGAGCGAGCCGCCGCCGTTGAAACGCTCGTCGATGATGATCGCGTCCTTGTCGGCCTGCGGGAAGAAGTAGCGCTTGAAGTACATATGGCCGAACGTGGCGGTGTCGGGGACGTAGACGTAGGCGACCCGGCCGTTCGTCGCCTCCTCAACCCGTTTCAGGTTGCCCTCGACCCAGTCCCGGTTCCGGAGCGCATATTCGTCGGCGACCGGGACGACCTGGACCGTCCGCGATCCTTTCCCGTCCGGCGTCGGCCCGACCTTGATCTCGACGATCTTGCCGGCCGTCGTCTCGAGCAGGCTGGACGGGTCGACCGGCGGCCGGAGGTCCCTGCCGCCGACGGCCAGGAGATATTCGCCCGCTCTGACGTCCACGCCGGGCTCGGTGAGGGGCGAGCGGAGCTCGGGGTTCCAATTCAACCCGCCGTAGACCTTCTTGAACCGGTAGCGGCCGTTCTCGACGGCGAAGTCGGCGCCCAGGAGCCCCCCGGGCACCCGCCGCGGCTCGAAAAGCTGGTCGCCGCCGCCGCTGTAGCTGTGGCCGACGGCAAGCTCGCTGCACAGCCACTGGATCAGCCGGCTGAGGTCGTTGCGGCAGCTCAGGTGGGGAAGGAAGGCGGCGTACTTGGCGCGCATCTCCGGCCAGTCCGCGCCGTGCATGCCCGGGTCGTAGAAATAATCGCGGTTGATCCTCCAGACTTCGTCGAAGATCTGCTTCCACTCGGCGGCCGGGTCGACCCTGACCTGGATCGCCTCGAGGTTGAGCCTCCCTTTGCCCGGTTCCGGCTTGCCGGCGGCCGGCACGATCGAAAAGGACCGCTGGCGCATGGTGCCGATCTTCTTTTTGTCGGCCGTCAGCTGATACCACTCGACCTCGGGCAGGACGACGTCGTCCTTCCGCTCCTTCATGTCGTAGCGATGGAGGGCGCCGGCCAGGCCCTGCTCTTCGACGGGGGCGCCGCCCTCGACGGTCTTCGTCTCCAGATAATAGACCTGCCCTTCCTCTCCGGCCTGGAGGTTCCAGAGATAGCCGCCGGGCACCGGCAGGGCCAGGATGCGGTGGTCGAGACCCTCGAAGTCGATCCGAAACGTCTCATCAGGCTTCTTGTCGGCCTTCGCTTCGTCTTTCTTGTCGGCCGCCTTGGCGTCCTTCTTCGATTCGTCCGCCTTGTCGGCCGGCTTCTCCTCGTCGCTCTCCTTGGCCAGGGGGTTCGGCAGGTCTTTGCGCAGCACCGCGAGGTAGATCGAGCTCGTCATCCGCATGTCGGCGTTGGACTGGTCGAACCAATTCTTGACCGGCCCGGCGTCCGTGCTCCCCAGGAAGTAGAGGTATTTGCCGCTCGAGTCGAAGACCGGCTCCGCCGCCTCGCTCAGGCCGTCGGTGACCGGAAAGGACTTGTCCTGATCCAGGGAATAAACATGGACCTGCTGGATGGAGGCCTTGGTGTCCAGGGTATAGGCGATCCATTTTGAGTCGGGCGACCAAACCGTGCCCGTCGTCCGGCCGCGGAAGGGCCCGTAGTAGTATTCCCGGGCGATCTTCTTGACGGCGCCCGTCTCGATGTCGACCCAATACAGGGTCAGCGAATTGTCGGCGAACGAAATTTTCCGGCTGTCGGGCGACCAGACGAGAGCGTCGTAGAAGCCCGCGCCTTGAATCGCGTAGCGCTTGGGCTCTCCTTTGCCGTCCTGGGCGCGGACGAGGAGCTCGTACTCGCCCGACTCATCGGAGACATAGGCGATGGACTTGCCGTTCGGCGACCAGACGGGCCCCCGCTCGTGGGCGCCCGGTGTCCCGGTCAGGTTGCGGACATCGCCCTTCTCGGCCGGGACGGTCACGACCTCGCCCCGGAATTCGACCGCGGCCCGGGCGCCCGAGGGCGAGATCGAGCCGCTCCGGACCCAGCGCGCGCCCCTGGCGTAGCGCTCTCGGAGCTCGAGCAGGTCGGCCGAGACGCCGACCGTAAGCTTCGTCGTCTTCTCGGTCTCTTGGTTGAAGAGGTGGAGATAGCCGGCCTGCTCGAAGACGATCCGACCGGTCCCGATCGAGGCGCCGAGGACGGGGAAATCCGAGAAGCGCGTCAGCTGTCTGACGTCCTTTGTCTTGCGGTCGAACGCGAAGAGGTTGAACTCGCCGGCGCGGTCGGAGAGGAAATAGATCCGATCGCCCGACCACATCGCGTTGACGTCGTTCGAGCGGCCTTCGGGCTGAGGGATCTTCTCGACCGTGAGGTCGCTCAGCTTGAGGACCCAGATCTCCGAGGTTCGGCCGCCCCGGTAGTGCTTCCATTGAGTGAACGCATCGGCCAACGGGTTGTAGGCGACGAATCGTCCGTCGGGAGACACGGCGGCCCTCCGGACCGAGGGGATGGGGAGTTTCTCGGGGAAACCGCCCTGGACGGGCACGCGGTAAAGCCCGCCCGTCCCCGGCGTCGCCATCTCCCGGATCGAGATGAAATAGACGGACGCTCCGTCGGCGTCGAACCCCTGGCAAAGGTCGGGGCCGGGATGCCAGGTCAGCCGCCGCGGGACGCCGCCCTCGGCCGGCATGATATAGACGTCCACGTTCCCTTCGTACTGGCCGCTGAAAGCCAGCCATTTGCCGTCGGACGAGAAGGCGGGGCTGTTCTCGACGCCGAGGTCGGACGTGATCTGTCTCGGATGACGGCCGTCGAGATCGGCCAGCCAGATGTTGTTGGCGTAGACGAAGGCGATCCGCGAAGCGCCGACCGCCGGTTGGGCGAGCAGACGCGTATCCTTCGTGTCGACGGCCGCGGCTGTTCGGGCCAGCGCGGCCAGGCCGAAAACGCAGATCAAGATCCCGATCACTCCCGATGCTTTCTTGGACATGCGACCTCCTCGTCGGTTGTTCATTCGGCACGGCTTAGAAACAAAAAAGCCTGCTTTCCTAGATTCTACGCCCGCGCCGCCCGAAAGGTTCTCCCCGAACGGTCTTGGATTATCACTCACGCCCTTCTCGGAAACGCGGCGAAGGAAGGTTACCGCATCCGCCCCCCGCGTGTAAAGACAAGATTTCTGATGTGAAGCGAACGAAGGCCGGCTGGACTATTCGAAGTCAAGATCCGCGCCGCGTCGTCCCTATCTCAGCGATCGCATCCTCGCCCGCAGCGAGCGCCCCTCGGGTCTCCGTCTTGGTCGCCGGGCTTTTTGAAAACCGGGCAACGGGAACGGCCAAGCCCTCATGCTGATTTCCGCTTCGACGCGCCCAAATCTTCGAGCGCCTTCCTTGCGGAGGCGAGTCCGGGATTAAGC
>JAFGBC010000348.1 GCA_016933355.1 Candidatus Aminicenantota bacterium | reverse complement strand
CCTACGACCCCGCCTCGAAAAAAGTGAGCCGCGTCCTCGACAACCGGGGCCTCGACGTCAAGTCGGCGAGCGCCGGCCCGGGCGCGATCGTCTACGAGCAATTCGGAAGCCTCCACCTCCTCGACCTCAAGACGGGCGCGACCTCCCGCGTCCGCGTCACCGTGCGCGGCGACTTCCCCGAGGTCCGTCCCCGGTTCGCGAGCGTCGACCGGATGATCGAGAACGCCGGCGTCTCCCCGAACGGGGCCCGGGCCGTCTTCGAGGCTCGGGGCGAGATCCTGACCGTCCCGGCCGAGAAGGGTGACCCCCGCGACCTGACCGAGACGCCCGGCGTCATGGAGCGCGACCCGGCCTGGTCGCCCGACGGCAAGACGATCGCCTACTTCTCCGACGCGTCCGGCGAGTACGAGCTCCATCTCAAGCCGCAGTCGGGCGCGGGCGAGACGGTCCGGATCACCCTCGACGACGAGCCTTCGTTCTACTTCGCGCCGCTCTGGTCGCCCGACTCCAAGAAGATCGCCTACCAGGATGCCCGCCTCCGGCTCTGGATCGTGGACGTGGCCGATCAAAAGCCCGTCCAGGTCGACCGGGAGCGCTTCTGGAGCTACGGCAACATCTTCGGCCCGTCCTGGTCGCCCGACTCCATGTGGCTGGCCTACTCCAAGCGGCTGCCGAACTATTTCAACGCCGTGTTCCTCTATGCGGTCGCGGACGCGAAAGCGCGCCAGGTGACGGACGGGATGAGCAACGCCCAGAGCCCGGTGTTCGACCCGGACGGAAAGTATCTCTATTTCACGGCCAGCACGGATTCCGGCGCTTCTCTCCAGCCGGACATCCACAGCGGCTTCAAGCCCTCGACGAGCTCCGTTTACCTGGCCGTCCTGTCCAAGGACGAGCCTTCGCCCTTCGCGCCCGAGAGCGACGAAGAGAAGGGGACGGAGGAAAAGAAGGGCGACGACAAAAAGACCGACGATAAGAAGCCCGCGGACAAGCCGGGCGAAAAACCCGCCGACAAGGGCGGCGACAAACCGTCCGCGCCCGCCGTCAAGATCGACTTCGACGGCCTGCTCCAGCGCATCCTGGCCGTGCCTCTGCCCGCCCATAATTACGTCGGGCTCCAGACGGCGAAGGCCGGCGTCCTTCTCGCCCTGGAGGCGCCTACCCGGATCCCCGGCATTGACGCGCCTCCCGGCCTGACCGTCCACCGCTACGACCTCAAGGCGCGGCGCTCGGATGTCGCCGCCTCGGGCGTCGGCACGTTCATCATGGCCGCCAACGGCGAGAAGTATCTTTACAGCCAGCAGAACAAGTATTATATCGCCGCGCTCAAGCCGCTGCCGCCGCCCGGCGCGCCGCCGGCGCCCCCCTCGTCCTCGGGGGGCAAAGCCCTGGCCACCGACCGGCTTCAGGTCCGGGTCGATCCCAAGGCCGAGTGGCGCCAGATGTACCGGGAGGCGTGGCGCATCGAGCGCGAGTTCTTCTACGACCCGAAATTCCACGGCTACGACATCGCCTCCGGCGAGAAAGCCTACAAGCCCTACCTGGACGGGATCGTCTCCCGCCGCGACCTGAATCACCTCTTCGCCGAGATGCTGGGCAACCTCGAGATCGGCCACCTGGGCGTGGGCGGCGGGGATATCCCCTCGGTCGACCGCGTCCCGAACGGCCTCCTCGGCGCCGACTACACGCTCGAGAACGGCCGCTACCGCTTCGCCCGCGTCTATAACGGCGAAAACTGGAACCCCAACCTGCGCGCTCCTCTGACCCAGCCCGGCGTCAACGTCAAGGCCGGCGATTACCTGCTGGCCGTCGACGGCCGCGAGCTCAGCGCGGCGGACAACATCTACGCCTTCTTCGAGAACACGTCCGGGAAGAGCGTCGCCATCAAGGTCGGCCCCGACCCCGCCGGCAAGGACGCCCGCGAGGTCACGGTCGTTCCCGTCTCGAACGAGGTCCAGCTCCGCAACTACGCCTGGATCGAAAACAACCGCCGCTACGTGGACAAGGCCACGGCCGGCAAGGTCGGCTACGTCTACATGCCCGACACCTCATTCGGCGGCTTCACGTACTTCAACCGCTACTTCTACGCCCAGGTCGGCAAGGACGCGGCGATCATCGACGAGCGCTTCAACGCCGGCGGCATGCTGGCCACCGACATCGCCGAGATCCTCAACCGGAAGCTCGTGAGCCTGGTCGGGACCCGCGACGGAGAGGACGAGGTCCAGCCCCAGGGCGCGATCTTCGGCCCCAAAGTCATGCTCATCAACGAGTTCGCCGGATCGGGCGGCGACGCTATGCCCTACTACTTCCGGGCGATGGGCGTCGGCAAGCTCATCGGCAAGACGACCTGGGGCGGCTTGGTCGGGCGCGCCGTGGCGCCGTCGCTCATGGACGGCGGCTACGTCTCGGCGCCCAGCTCGGGCGTTTGGAGTCCGACGACGGGCTGGATCGCCGAGAACGTGGGCGTCCCGCCCGACATCGAGGTCGAGCTGGATCCGGCCCTGGTCCGGAAGGGGAAGGACCCTCAGCTCGACAAGGCGATCGAGGTCGT
>JAFGBC010000116.1 GCA_016933355.1 Candidatus Aminicenantota bacterium | reverse complement strand
TCGCACATCCCGATGCAGCCGTCGACGCAAGTCACGCACATCCCGCTGAAGGGGCTGATCGATCCCTCGGTCCGGTTCTTGGTCAGTGTCGCCGCGCTTCGATTGAGCTTCGTGTAAGACATATCCGTTCCTCCTTCTTATTTCCCGACGTATCTATCGGACTTTCGGCTCATGGTGCGATGCAGCCGTTGTTTCCGCTATTTTCCCCGCCGCGGACTTCTCGCGGACGCACGTCCCGCACTGGCCGTTGTCGTACATCCAGCACTGGAGGTCGTCGTAGTGGTCCAGGCAGGTCGGGGCCATGGTCAGGCAAGCGTTGCAAAGGGTCGTTTCGGCCTGGGGCCCCTGGCAGCGGAGCTGGCAGGCGGGACAGATGTAGATGCAGCCGCCGCACAGCCGGCATTCGGGGTTCTTGATGTTGAAGGGGGTCGCGATCTTGCGCTGGTGGCCGCGGTTCTGGAACCCGATCGCCTTGGCGTCCATCTGCTCGGCGCACATCCGGACGCACAAGCCGCATAGGATGCATTCCTCGTTCTTGGGCTTGAAGCGGACCCGGGTGACGCCGAACTCGGAGGCGAGGTCCTGGAGGACCTTGGAGCCGGGCGCCATGGCGAGCATGAGCTCGATCATCATGCGCCGGGCCGCCCAGACTCGCTTCGTGTCGGTCCGGACGACCAGCCCCTCCTCGACCGGATAGGTGCAGGAGGAGACGAGTTTCGCTCGGGTGCCCTCGCCGATCTCCACGACGCACAGGCGGCAGCCGCCCCAGGACGTCAGCCCCTCGTGGAAGCAGAGCGTCGGGATCTTCAGGCCGTAGAAGCGGGCCGTCTCCAGGATCGTCGAGCCCGGCTCGGCCTGGACCGTCAGGTTGTTCATGCGGAAGGTGATCATGGTCCCTCTCAGATGATTTGGATGGCCTCGTCGCGCCGCGTTTCGATCGCGTCGAAATGGCAGGCTTCGAGACAGGCGCCGCACTTGATGCACTTGGACTGGTCGATCGAGTGGATGTCCGCGCGGGTTCCCTTGATGGCCTGCGTCGGGCAGGCGTTCTTGCAGGACAGGCAGCCGGTGCACTTCTCGGCGATAACCAGGTAGCGGATGAGGGCTTTGCAGACGCCGGCCGGGCAGCGCTTGTCCGTGATATGGGCCTCGTACTCGTGGCGGAAATGGCGGAGGGTGGACAGGACCGGATTAGCGGCCGTCTGGCCCAGCCCGCACATCGAGGCGTCCTTGCAGGTCTGGGCGAGCTCTTCGAGGAGATCGAGGTCGCTCTCCTTGCCCTTGCCTTCCGTGATGTCCTTGAGGATCTCCCACATCCGCTGCGTGCCCTCCCGGCAGGAGACGCACTTGCCGCAGGATTCGTCGCGCAGGAAGTTCATGAAATATTTGGCGACGTCGACCATGCAGGTCTTGTCGTCCATGACGATCATGCCGCCCGAGCCCATCATGGCCCCGGCCTCGGTCAGGCTTTCGTAATCGACGGGCAGGTCGAGGAGCTTGCGGGGGATGCAGCCGCCCGACGGCCCGCCGATCTGGACGGCCTTGAACTCGCGGCCATTGGGGATACCGCCGCCGATGCCGTAGACGATGTCCTTGAGGCTGATACCCATCGGGACCTCGACCAGGCCGGTATTGTTGATCTTCCCGACCAGCGAGAAGATCTTCGTCCCTTTGCTCGTCGCGGTGCCGAGGCCGGCGAACCACTCGGCGCCGCGCCTGATGATATTGGGGACCGTCGCCCAGGTCTCGACGTTGTTGATCGTGGTCGGCTTTCCCCAGAGACCCTTCTGCGCGGGATAGGGCGGGCGCTGTCGGGGCATGGCGATCCGCCCCTCGACGGAGGCCATGAGGGCGGATTCCTCACCGGAGACGAAGGCGCCCGCCCCCTGGACGATCTCGAGGTCGAAATCGAAGCCGGTCCCCAGGATGTCGTCGCCCAGCAGCCCGTACGCCCGGGCCTGGCCGATGGCGATCTCCATACGCTGGAGGGCCAGCGGATACTCGTTCCGGATGTAAATGAACCCCTTGGCGGCCCCGATCGCCTTGGCGCCGATGATCATCCCCTCCAGGACGGCGTGAGGGTCGGCTTCCAGGACGGATCGGTCCATGAACGCTCCCGGGTCGCCTTCGTCGCCGTTGCAGATCAGGTATTTGGGCGTCGCCTTTTCGCGGCGGCAGGCCTCCCATTTCTTCCCCGTCGGGAAGCCGGCGCCGCCCCGGCCCCGCAGCCCGGAGGCCGTGATCTCGGCGACGATCTCCTCGGGCGTCATCTTGGTCAAGGCCTTGGCCATGGCCTCGTAGCCGTCGAAGCCGATGTATTCTTCGATTTTCTCCGGATCGATCCGGCCGCGGTTGCGCAGGACGATGAGCCGCTGGTGCTTGAAGAACTCGATATCCTTCATCTTGGGGATCGGCTCTTTCTTGGCGGGGGGCACGTACATCAGCTTCTTGACGGGCCTGCCCTTGAGGAGGTGCTCCTCGACCAGGCGGGGGATGTCCTCGACCGTGAGCTTCTGGTAGAAGACGCCGTCCGGCTGGACGAGGAGGATCGGGCCCCGCTCGCAGAAGCCGTTGCAGCCCGTGGCGATGACCAGGACCTCGTCCTGGAGATTCCGCTTGAGGACCTCCTGTTCGAGGGCTTCCTTAATTTTAAAAGATCCGCAGGAGACGCAGCCGGTCCCGGCGCAGACGAGCAAGTGGGTGCGGTGTTGTTTCAAGGATCCCCCTCAGTACAAGGTTTCGCTGCCGACGGCCAGGGCGCACTTGGCGACGATCTGGCCGCCCAGGACGTGTTCGGCAAGGATCTTGCGGATCTTGTCCGGCGTCAGGTCGACGTACTTGACCGGCGGCTGGTCCTTGATCTCAACGGTCGCCATCGGCTCGCGGTTGCAGAACCCGGCGCAGCCCGAGGTCGTGACGATGACGTCGTTGACGTCCCTCTTCCGCATCTCGTCGAGGAGGGCGTCCATGATGTCGCGGGCGCCGGCCGCGATGCCGCAGGTCCCCATATGGACGGTGACCTTGGCCCGGCCCTCGCTGTTCCGGATCGTGGCCAGGGACCGGGCTTTATCGCGGATCCGTTCCAGGTCCTGGATACGGAGTTTCTTGATCGGCTCCGACGCAGCGGCCTTGGCGGCGGATTTGGCTTTCGGCTTGGCGGCTTTGGGCTTGGCCGGCTTCTTGACGACGGATTTCTTGGCTGGCATGGCCATGTTCAACCTCCTCACGACGCCGGGCTGTCGGACGGACTCGGCTTATAATACTTTTCCAGGATCTTTCCGACCCTGCGGATGGTGGCATGTCCGTGGTACTCGCCGTCAACGACGACGACGGGGCCGATCGCGCAGCAGCCGAGGCAGGCGACCGTTTCCAGGGTAACCTGTCCGTCCTTGGTCGTCTGGCCGGGCTCGATCTCGAGCCGACGCTCGAACTCCTCGAGGATCTTCGGCCCGCCCCGGACGTGGCAGGCGGTGCCCATGCAGACCAGGCAGGTGTGCTCGCCGCGCGGCGTCAGGCTGAAGGCGCGGTAGAAGGTGGCGACGCCCAGGACGTCGATGAGCGGCATCCTCAAGGCGTCGGCGACCACCCGCAGCGATTCGGGGGAAAGGTAGTTGTGCTGGGCCTGGATGTCGAGGAGGATGGCGACTAGGTTCTTCTTGAGGCTCTTGTGCTTGCGGATGATGGTCGGGACGTCTTGTTTTTTATCAGCCACGTTGGGTCCTCCAAGATTTGGGGATTGAGGCGGCGGACGAGGTCGCCCGGCGGCGGAGCCCCGATGCGGGGCGGGAGGAAAGCCGGGGGTTGTGTCCGGTGAAGCGGATTTTGCGAGAAACGTCCGCCGCTCGACACGAGCTGTCGAGGAATGCTGACAACACGAAAGTGTCGCGCATAAATAAGATTGGATTTATAACAGAACGCTTTGGAGTTTGTCAAGTCTGATCGGACTCCCCGGCCGCGTCGAGGCCGGCCCCGATCTAGGTCCGTCCCAAGCGCCTGAGCCCCCCCTCCAGCGCGTCGGAAACCGCGGCGATGGAGGACGCGCCCAGCCCGACGGCCGGGCCGGACGGCCCGGGGGGAGTCCGGCTTCGGAACCGGAAGGTCCGCTCGCCGCGGCGGTGGGTGTAGACAAGGACGATCTCGGGGTGGCCGAGGATGATCGTTAGCAGCGTGCCCTTCATGTTGGTCAGGGGCGGCCGGTCGATATGGCCGTAGCGGAACCGGGACGTCACTGCGGTGCCCCGCCCCGGCGCGGCGCGGAGCGTCATGCGCCCCCCGCACTGCTCGGCGGCCTGGGCGAGGAACGGAAGGCCGAGGCCCGTTCGCTTTCCCTTGGTCGAGAAGAAGGGGTCGAGGGCCCGGCGCAGAGCGCGCTTAGACATCCCGGGGCCGTTGTCTGCCACCCGGATGAGGAGGAGGTCGCGCCGCTCGTCTTCGGTCACGCTGACGGCGATGCGGGTCGCGCCGGCGGCGACGGCGTTCTCGACGATATCGAGGATATGGAGGGAGAGATCTTCCATCATGGCCGGCAGACTCTCCGTCCCCGCTCCGCTTTCAGGGCCATCCGGATCTCCTCGAAGGTCGGCGCGGCCAGCAAGAAGTCGGTTGTCGCCCGGCCGATCTCTTCGGGCCGGTGGGCGTCCGAGAAGCGGACGAGCGGGAAGCGGGCCGGCGGCCGGATCGTCTCGCGAGCCCGGGCGATCGTCGTCAGCGGCGACACCTCCAGGGCGTCGATGGCCAGGCCGGGGGGGATGAAGCCGAGCTGGGAGACGATGCTGAAAGCCTCCCGGTCGATGTGGGCGGCGATCGCCAGCCCGCCTCGCCGATGGATGAGCTCGACGATCTCGGACAGGGTCCGCCGGGTCGCCCCTAGGAGATGAAGAGGATGGAAGCCCAGGACCTCGTCGTCTTCACCGACGAGGACCTGGTCCTGCCGGGCGGCCTCCTTCGCCGACAACCGGGGAAGGTCCCGGGCGATCTCCTCCTCGAGGGGGCGGAGGGCGGCCAGAGACGGGAACAGCCCCAGGACGTGGACTTCCTCCTCGGAGGCGATCTCCATGCCGGGGAGGACGGTCAGCCCCGACCCCCGGGCCGCGTTGATGACGGCGGCTGCGTTGCCGGCCGTGTTGTGATCGCAGACCCCCACGACGCCGATCCCCGCGGCCGACGCGCGCTCGACGATCCTGCGGGGATAGATGGACAGGTCGCCGCAAGGCGACAGGCAGGAGTGGATGTGGAGGTCGGCCCGGATGCGCCTGAGCGCCATTATTTTTCTAGGAGACCCAGGGCGTAAGCCCTTCCGGCGAGCTCATAGGCGCTGAGCGTCGTCCCGCACAGGGGGATGCGCTCCTTTTCGGCCTGGGCCGCCGTTTCGGGCGCGGGCTCGCGCCCGTTGACGAAGACGATCGCCGCCAGATCCTTGAGGGCGGCCACGGCGATCACGTTGGGGTGGATCTGGAGGGTGATCCAGAGCTGGTCCTTCCGGCTGTGGGCGATGACGTCGCTCAGGAGGTCGCCGGCGTAGCCCCCGCTGACCGGACGGGCCAGCCCTCCTTCTCCCGCGTAGACCTTGAGGTTCAGGCGCTTGACGATCTCGGCCAGTGTCATTTCGCCTCCTTCATGAACGGGCAGTTGGAAACGGCCGCCAGGTCCCGGACGATGTCGTCGGCGAGCGTCCTGCAGTCGGGGGCGCCGCAGGCGCCGCAATCCTTGCCGGGAAGCTGCTTGATCAGGCGGGTCCGGCGCCGGGCCTTCTGGATGGCCCGGCCGGGGTCGTCATCGAGGGGATAGGCTTGGATGGGCTTGATAGGGTTCTGGAACGAGAGGAAATCCTTATGGAAGAGCGCGCTGATGTCGGAGCTGTCCATGACCGTCCGCTCCCCAAGGAGGCTGACGAGACGGAGGATCCGGCTCTTGGCCAGGAAACGGTTTTCGACGGCCAGGGGGCCGCCGACGCAGCCGTCGGGACAGACCATGCACTCGAGCAGGTCGACGTCCTTGAGGAGGCCCGTCTCGACTTGATCCAGGACCCGCATCGTGTCCCGGACGCCGGACACGGCGACCGTCCGGTGGTTCTTCAATCCCCGCGTCTCTCCGCCTGAAAGGGCCGTCCCCATGCCGAGCCCGCTGAAAATGGTCTCCGGGAAAAGGCGGCTCATGATCGCCTCTTCCTTGGTCTGGCGGAGGGCCTGGAAGATCGGGTTGAAGATGTCGCGGATCGAGATGGCCCCGTCCAAGTAGGATTTCTCCATCGAGACGGGGAAGTTGATCGAAACCATTTTCGCCGGACAGGGCGTGATATGGATGATGCCGATGTCCGAGGGCGCGATCTTGAGGATGCGGGGCAGGTTGGCCCGCAAGATCTTGGCCGCGATCTCGCGGGGCGGCTCGATCGGGATGATGTTCTCGCACAGGGAGGGGAAGCGTCGCTGGATAAGGCGGACGACGACCGGGCAGACCGAGGCGATCAGTGGGCGTGGCCGGGGATGGGAGTCGATGTACTTCTCGATCGCCGCCATATTGAGCTCGCAGATGGTGCTCAACTCGTAGACGTAGTCGAACCCGACCCGTCGCAGGGCGAACAAGATCTCGCTGGGCAGGGTGGCGTTGTCGAATTGTCCGTAAAGGACGGTGGCCGGGATGGCGACCTTGTACTTGAAGGCGCTCAGGTCCTTGAAGGAGGTCGTCCGCGAGTCGATGGCGTCATTCGGACAGAATCGGATGCACTCGCCGCAATCGATGCACCGGTCGCCGGCGATCCGGGCCTTTCCGTCCTTGATCCGGATGGCCTGGGTGGGGCAGGCGGTCATACAGTGCACGCACCCCTTGCACCTCTCGAGGCTGATATGGATGGCGTGGCCCTGCGGCGTCTTCATGCCCGTTGCCCGTTCGTCAGGAAGGTGATCTCCAGCCGCGTGCCGCGGCCGACCTCCGTGCTGATCTCGAAGATATCGGCGTTCTTTTTCATGTTGGAGAGCCCCATGCCGGCCCCGAATCCGAGCTCCCTCATCTCCGGCGTCGCCGTCGAGTAGCCCTCGGTCATCGCCAGCTCGATGTCCTCGATGCCCGGCCCGCTATCCTCGACGATGATCCGGACCCGGTCCGGCGTGATCGACAGGTTGAGCCGGCCCTCCCGGGCGTACATGATGATGTTCATCTCGGCCTCATAGGAGGCGATAGCGACGCGGCGGACGACCCGGTCGCTCAGCCCGAGCTCCTTCGCTAGGTTCTTGATCTCGCAGGAGACCTTCCCGGCCCGCGCGAAGTCGCCGCCCGTGACCGGGAACTCCTGACGGAAAGCGCTCTCTTCGCCCATCATCCGCCGTCCGGGATGAACCTGGAGATTCTCGAGCAGGCCTCGAACATGGAGCAGGAGGTCGAGATGATCGGCAGACTGTGGAGCCGGGCTTCCTCCATAACCGCGTCGTCGGGCCGCTTCCCCTGGATGAAGACGATGGCCGCAACGTCGGCCAGGCAGGCCGTGCGGATGACGTGGGTGTTGACCTGTCCGGTCACCAGGATGGACCCGGGATGCATGAAGGCCAGGACATCGCTCATGAGATCCGAGGCGAAGATCTCCGAGCAATCCATATCCGTGTTCGTCTCCGGCGTCAGCAACTCGCCGCTCAACAGGCGCTGCAGTTCTTTGAGAGTCAGCATGGATAACCCTTGGAGGGAAGAATCCGCGCCTTCCCCCGTCTCTTCGATTCCATTTTAAGGCAAGGGGATAGGCCCGTCAAGGCGGACGGGCCGCATCCCGACCGGGTCAGAGCACGGGCAGGTAGGTCCGGACCTCGTAGTCGCTGACCTGCTTGTCGAGCTCGCCCGGCACGTTGGCGGCGTAGTCCTCGAGCTCGCGGCGCTTGTTGGCCAGGAAGCGCCCGGAGAGGCCTTCGCCCAGCGTCTCGCGGACGAGATCGCTCTTCTCCATGATCCGGACCGCCTCCTCTAGGTTGCGGGGCAGGGTCCGGATCTCGAACTTCCGCTGGCGGGCGTTGCTCATCCGGTAGATGTTCTCCTCGACCGGGTCCGGGAGGCGCTCGCCGACCCGGATGCCGGCCAGGCCGGCCGCGAACATCGTCGCGAAGGCGAGGTGGACGTTGCAGGCGGGGTCGGGGGAGCGGAGTTCGATCCGGGTCGCCTGCTCCTTGCCCGGTTGGTACTCGGGGACGCGGATGTAAGCGGAGCGGTTCCGCTGGCCCCAGGCGATATAGACGGGCGCCTCGTAGCCCTCGATCAGCCGCTTGTAGGAGTTGACCCATTGGCTGCAGACGGCCGAGATGTCCCGGGCGTGGGCGATCAGGCCGGCCATGTAGCCGCGGGCCGTCTCGGACAGCCGGTAGGGCGCGTCCGGGTCGAAAAAGAGATTCTTCCCGTCGCGCCACAGCGACTGGTGGACGTGCATGCCGCTCCCGTTCTGGCCGTTGATGGGCTTGGGCATGAACGTGGCGTACAGGCCGTGCATCCGGGCGACCTTCTTGACCATGTAGCGGAAGATCATGGCCGTGTCGGCCATCTCCAGCGCGCTCCGGTAGGCGAGGTCGATCTCGTGCTGGCCGTGGGCGACCTCGTGGTGGTCGTACTCGGTGGCGATGCCCATCCGGTGGAGAAGGAGCTGGATCTCCTTGCGGACCTCGCCGTGGCGGCCGGCGAAGAAATAGCCCCCGGCGTCCATCGGCCGCGGCGTCCGGTCGTCGGGGAAGAGGAAGAACTCGAGCTCGGGCCCGCACTTGACGTCGTCGACGCCGAACTCGCGGCGGGCCTTGTCCAGGACCAGCCTGAGGACGTGGCGGCTGTCGCCCTCGTAGGGTTTGCCCTCGGGCGTCAGGATGTCGCCGAACATGACCGCCTCGCGCCAGACGGCGTCCTCGGCGAAGCCGCGGTAGGTCCAGGGCAGGACACGGAAGGTCGCCGGGTCGGGCTTGATGACGAGGTCGCTCTCCTCGATCCGGACGAAGCCCTCGACCGAGGAGCCGTCGAAGCCCTTTCCGTCCCGGAAGGCGGATTCGAGCTCCGCGACCGGAAACGCGAAATCCATCGGACGTCCCAGGATGTCGGGGAAGAGGATGCGGACGAACGAGATCCTATGGGCGGGATTGAGGACGGCGTCGAGGACCTCCCGGCTGTCGGCGTAGCCGAAGGCCTTCAGGGAAGGGGTGTCAGAATTCATGGAAGCCTCCTTGGCTGGAATCGGGGGAGGGAATGACGCCCGGGAAGGGAACCTCTTGGGCGTCGAATCATTATGCCACTATATATAGGAGCAAATTCCCATTTATGTCAATAAATAATATTTATTAAATGACAAATGATTGTATATATGATATAAATAATTACAATTGAATCGGAGGCGAGCAATGATCGACGACTTGGACAGGAAAATCGTTCGCGCCCTGAACGGGAACGCGCGCAAGAGTTTCCG
>JAFGBC010000347.1 GCA_016933355.1 Candidatus Aminicenantota bacterium | reverse complement strand
CTGATGGACCTCCCCTTCCACCCCCGCGTCCGCTATCTCGGGTTCGTTTCGCCCGAGGAGAAGAACGCGGCCATGGCGGCGGCCCGGGTCGTCGTCCATCCCTCCCATCTCGAGAGCCTGTGCATGGCCGCCCTGGAAACCCTGGTCGTCCGGACGCCCCTCCTGGTCCAGGAGGCGACCGAGCCGCTCAAGCAGCACTGTCTCAAGGGGAGGTGCGGGCTGACCTACGCGAATTACGCCGAGTTCGCGGCGGCCCTCGACCTTCTGCTCGGTGACGACCGGCTCCGGGAGGCGCTGGGGGCCAACGGATTCGCCTACGTCCAGGCCAACTACACCTGGGCCCAGGTCATCGCCAAGTACGAGCGCGTGTTCCGCCGCCTGACGGGCGAAGGCGTCTCCGGACCGGCGTCCGGCCCGAGCCGGGTTTGACTCCGCCGGCCGAATGTGTTAGAAATTATCCGGCGGGTGGGGTAAAATAAGAGGGAACATGGCTTTTGTCAACTATACAACCAATAATCTGGCCGTCAAGGTCGTTTACTACGGGCCCGGCCTGAGCGGGAAGACGACCAACCTCCGCTATATCTACTTTAAGCTCGACGCCTCTTCCCGGGGCGACCTGGTCTGCCTGGAGACGGACTCCGAGCGGACCTTCTTTTTCGACCTGCTCCCGATCAAGGCCGGCCTGATCGGCGACTTCAAGGTCCATTTCCAGCTCCTGACCGTACCCGGCCAGGTCTTCTACGAGGCCTCCCGCAAGAGCGTCCTCAAGGGGGCGGACGGGATCATCTTCGTCGCCGACTCCCAGATACCCCTCCTCGACGCGAACCTGGAGAGCTTCGACGGGCTGCGCCGGAACCTCCTCGAGCAGGACGTCGACCTCAACCAGATCCCGCTCGTCTTCCAGTACAACAAGCGGGACCTCGAGCACCTCATCCCGGTCGAGACCTTCAACAACCTGCTCAACCCGCGCCGGCTGCCCTCGGTCGAGGCCTCGGCCCTCAACGGCTGGGGCGTCTTCGAGACCCTGCGCGAGATCGCTAAGCTGACGATCCCGGTCGTCCGGGAGCGGGTGCTGGGCGACAAGAGGAAGCCCGACCAGAAAGAGATCGCCGAGAAGCGGATGGACGAGTACATCGAGCGCGAGGCCGAGCGGCGCCGGGAGGCGAAGGACGCCAAGGTCGACGTCGAGTTCGGCGCGCCCGAGACGGAAGCGCCGATCAAAGTCAACAAGATCAAGATCAAGCACCCCGACGAGATCGAGAAAGAGATCGAGCGCCTCGCCCGCGAGTTCACCAGCAAGAAATAATTCTGGGGACACCATACTCAATTATTACTCCTGAATCCGGCTCTCTGGCTTCGGAGTCGAAAATCAAGTATGGTGTCCCCCGAATTCTCATGACATCATCCGCTAACGGCGAGCGTCTTTCCCTGTTGGGGACGCCATGCTCTTTCGGATCGCCTCGGCCGCTCTGCTGGGGATCGACGCCTACCCGGTCGAAGTCGAGGTCGACGTCTCGTTCGGGCTCCCCCAGTTCGTGATCGTGGGCCTGCCTGACGCCGCGGTCCGGGAGAGCAAAGAGAGGGTCCAGGCCGCCCTCAAGAACTGCGGTTACGAGGGGCAGCCGTCCAAGATCGTCGTCAACCTCGCCCCGGCCGACCGCCGCAAGGAAGGCTCGTCCTTCGACCTGCCGATCGCGCTGGGGCTTCTGGCCGAGCGGGGCGTCGTGCCGGCCGAGCGCCTCCGCGACCGGCTGTTCCTGGCCGAGCTGGCCCTCGACGGGCGCCTCAAGCCCGCCCGCGGCGTCTTGGCGGCGACCGTCTTGGCCAGGGCCCGCGGCTTCAAGGGCATCGTCGTCGCCGGAGACAATGCCATGGAAGGCTGTCTCGTCTCCGGGATCGAGGTCCACGGCCTGGAAAACCTCGTCCAGGCCGTGCGCCTGATCCGCGAGCCCGAGACGGTGCCGCCCGCCCGCTTCGAATCCGACCGCCTCCAGGCCTCCGAGGACGGGGACCTCGACTACAAGGACGTCAAGGGCCAAGCGCACGCCAAGCGCGCCCTGGAAGTGGCCTCGGCCGGAGCCCATAACCTGCTGATGATCGGGCCGCCCGGGGCCGGGAAGACCATGCTCGCCCGGCGCCTGCCGACCATCCTGCCGCCCCTGTCCTTCGAGGAGATCATCGAGGCCACCCAGATCTACAGCGCGGCCGGGCTTCTTCGCGGCCGAGCCTGCGTCGCGGTCCGGCCCTTCCGGGCGCCCCACCACACGGCCACCGACGCGGCCATGATCGGGGGCGGCTTCGTCCCCAGGCCGGGCGAGGTCAGCCTGGCCCACCACGGCGTCCTGTTCCTGGACGAGCTCCCCGAGTTCCGGCGCGGCGTCCTCGAGGACCTGCGCCAGCCGGTCGAGGACGGCCGGGTGACGATCAGCAGGGTTTGGCAGGCCGTGACCTTCCCCTCGCGCTTCATGCTCGTCGCGGCCATGAACCCCTGCGAAGAGGTCTTGCGCGGGCTGGCCGGGAGCGGCGTCGAGTGCACCGACAGCCAGCGGCTGCGCTACTACGCGAAGATCTCGGGGCCGCTGCTCGACCGGATCGACATCCGCGTCGAAGTCCCGGCCCTCCGCTTCCGGGAGGTTGTCTCGCGCGCGGAAACGGAGGGCTCGGCCGCGATCCGCGAGCGGGTCATCCGGGCCCGGGACCGGCAGAACCGGCGCTTCCGGGGGACGCGGATCTTCGCCAACGCGCAGATGGGTCCCCGCGAGGTCAAAGCCTTCTGCCGGGTCGACGGGGAAGGGGAGCGGCTTCTGGCCTCGGCCGCCGAACAACTCGGCTTGAGCGGGAGAGGCTATGATCGCGTCCTCAAGATCGCACGGACGATCGCCGACCTGGCCGGTGGAGAAGCGATCGCATCCTCTCACGTTTCCGAGGCGATCCAGTACCGGCTGCCCGGTCCCGTAGCCGCATTCGCCCGGGATGCGTCTCGCCGGGTGGAGAGGTCGGAGGATCGAGCTGAGGCCGGCGCTGGACCGGGCCGGAAGGCGATGATAAAATGAAACACGATATGCTGATAAAGGGAGAACGCATGGCTCTGACCGTCCGTCGCCTGCTATTGCTCGTCCTTCTCATGGCCGTCGTGGCGGCGCCGTCGCTCTCGGCCCCGGCCGAGGACGGGACCGTCATCACCGTCAAGCCCGCCAAGCTCACGGCGCCGAAGAAGGCCGCCTTCGCCTGGATCGACAACGCGCTTGCCGACCTGGCCCGCCTCAACGACCGCATCTGGAGCGCGGCCGAGCTCGCTCTGCGCGAGACGAAATCGGCCGAGCTTCTGGCTTCGTACCTGGAGTCTCAAGGATTCCAGGTCGAGTGCAGCGTCGCGGGCCTTCCGACGGCCTTCGTCGCGACCTGGGGGACGGGGACACCCGTCATCGGCGTCTTGGGCGAGTACGACGCCCTGCCCGGCCTGTCCCAGCAGGCCGTCCCCTCCAAGACACCCGCCGTCGAAGGCGACCCGGGACATGGATGCGGCCACAACATCTTCGGCGTCGCGAGCGCCGGGGCGGCGGCCGCCCTCAAGCACGCCATGAAAAAGGCCAAGATCCCCGGGACGGTCAAGTACTTCGGCTGCCCCGCCGAGGAGACGGTCACGGGCAAGGTGTTCATGGCCCGGGCCGGAGTCTTCGACGGGCTGTCCTGCTGCCTTCAATGGCACCCCGGCGACGAAAACGCGGTGTCGCTCGATTCGTCCAACGCGCTCAACCAGTTCGAGGCCGAGTTCTTCGGCCGGAGCGCCCACGCCGCCGGCGACCCCTGGCACGGCCGGAGCGCCCTGGACGGGATCGAGCTGGCCAACGTCGGTCTCAATTACCTGCGGGAGCATCTCAAGCCGACCGCCCGGATCCACTACGTCATCCTCGACGGCGGCGGCGCGCCCAATGTCGTGCCCGACCACGCGCGCGCCTGGTACTATGTCAGGAACCTGGACCGGCCGAGCGTCGAGGAGGACTATGCCCGCGTTCTCGAAGTCCTCGAGGGGGCGGCCAAAATGAGCGGGACGACCTACAAGATCCGTTTTCTCAGCGGCGTCCACGAGGTCCTGCCCAACCGGGCCGGCGCCGAGGTCGTCTACGCCAATCTCCTGTTGGTCGGCGGGCCGGCCTTCAGCGCCGAGGAGCAGGCCTTCGCCCGGGCGATCCAGAAGAATCTGGGGCTTCCCGAGAAAGGACTGAAGACGGAGATCGAGCCCTTCCGGGAGCCCGAAAAGAGCTGGGGGAGCGGTTCGACGGATGTCGCCGAGGTCAGCTGGCTCACGCCGACGACCGCCCTGTCCGTGACCTGCGGGCCCGACGGAACCCCCTGGCATCATTGGTCGGTCGTCGCCTGCGCCGGGACGACGATCGCCCACAAATCCCTCCAGACGGCCGCCAAGGTCATGGCGGCCGCCGGGCTGGACATCCTCGGCGATCCGGCGCTGCTGAAGGCGATGAGGGACGAGTGGCTGTCGAAGACGAAGGGAAAACCCTACGTGTCCCCCTTGCCGCCGGACGTCCTGCCTCCGGTCGGTAAAAAATAGAGCCGGCCGCCTCAGCGCTTTTGGAGCGAGGCCTGCCAGGCGTTGTACCAGACGTTGATCAGGCTCGCGAATTCGGCGCTCGCCTTTTTCCCGCCCGCCGCCGTCGGGTGGCTGTCGTCGCCGCTCGCTCCGTAGGCGCAATAATTGCTGGCCACGGTTTGGATGTGCTGGATGATCCCGTTCCGGAACCGATGGTGGTTGCCGGCCGTCTGGCCGACGTCGTTCTTATTCCGGTTCCCGCCGTTCGAGGTCAGGACGTTGTAGAAATCGAAGACGGCGACGTTCTTATGGGGATAGCCTTTGAGCCAGTCCTTGACCAGCCAGTTGTGGACGGCCCGGGCGTTGGCGGCGTGGGCGGCGTCGGTCGCGCCCTTGACCAGGGGCGGCGAGGAGATCAGGATGAACATCTTGTCCGGCCGCGATTTGAAATAGACCAGGAGGTCTTTGTAGATCCCTTTGACGTTGGCGACCTTCATATAAGCCGAGCCGCAATCCTGGCCGCGCAGCGGGTTCGCCCCCGTCTTGGGCGGGTCGTTGGGCTTTCCCCCGATATGGGAGTTGGGGAAACATGACTTGAACATGACGATCGTGTTCTCGCCGCCCGGGTCGGCCGCCAGCCGGGTGTAATCGCAGTGCTGCTCGTATTCCTTGTAGAGGGCGTTGAGGTAGGTCGTCCGCTTCGGCCCGCGGAACCAGAGCCACCAGTGGCCGGTGTCGGTCCGGTCGCCGATCCCGTCCGGCCCCCAGCCGTAGTTCGTGTCGCTCACGAAATATTTCTTGGCCTTGAGGGCCGCCCCCAGCCGCCCGCCCCAATCGGCCAGCCAGCCTTCGCCCGTCGAGTGGTGGATGAAGACGAGCTTGACCGGTTTGGCCGGCGGCGCCGCGAAATCCCGGTCTTGGGCGGCCGCCGTACCGGTAGCCGTCGCCACGGCTGCCAGGATGAGGATCGCCGTCGAACGAAGCGCGTGTCGCGTCATAACATCGTCCTCCCTTCACTCGGAGTCCTCCTATCATAGCCCGAAACGGGTCCGGAGGGAAATCGCCGCTTTCTCCTTGATCCCACCTGTCTTTTTCGATATTCTTCCCCCATGAAAACGCCCTCCCCCGACACGTCCGCCCTCCCGGGCTGCCGGCCCGACCTGCCCCGCGTCCTCGGCCTCTGGGACATCGTCAGCATCGTCATCGGCGGCGTCATCGGGTCGGGGATCTTCCTCGTTCCCAAGGACATGGCCGCCGCCGTCGGCGCGCCGCTCCTGATCCTAGCCGTCTGGGTGGCCGGCGGGGTGCTGAGCTTCTTCGGCGCCCTGTCGTTCGGAGAGCTGGGGGCGGCCATGCCCGAGGCCGGCGGGGCCTATATCTACCTGCGCGAGGCCTACGGCCGCCTGATCGCCTTCCTGTTCGGCTGGACCCTGTTCCTCGTCATCGACGCCGGCGCCATCGCGACCCTGACCGTCGCCTTCGCCTCCAAGTACCTCCCTCATTTCGTCGCCCTGTCGCCGCTGGGCCAGAGGGCCGTCTCGGTCGCCTTCATCCTCTTCCTGGTGGCGATGAACTACGTCGGCGTCCGCTGGGGCGCCAACCTCCAGAACCTGCTGACCGCGATCAAGCTGGTCGGCTTGGCCGGAATGTGCGTCGTCATCTTCCTGTTCGCCGAGGGTTCGACCGCGAACTTCGTCGGCCCGTCGGCGCCGACCGCCTCGTCCGGGTTCCTCGGACCGTTCGGGATCGCCCTGATCGCTTCGCTCTGGGCCTACAAGGGATGGGAGGCGACGACCTACAGCTCGGGCGAGATCCGCAACCCCCAGAGGAACCTGCCGGCCGGGATCTTCATCGGGACGCTCGTTTGCATCGGGCTCTATGTCATAACCCAGCTCGCCTACCTCTACGTCCTGCCCGCTCCGGCCGTCGCCGCCTCGGACCGGATCGCCGCCGACGCCATGAACCTGGCCGTGGGCGGGGTGGGCGCCTCGATCATCTCCTTCATCATCCTGTTCTCGATCATGGGCGCCGCCAACCAGAATTTCCTCTGCTCACCCCGCGTCTATTTCGCGATGGCCAAGGACGGCCTGTTCTTCGGGAGGATCGCGACCGTCCACGCCAAATTCCTGACCCCGAGCGTCTCGATCATCGCCATCGGGCTGTGGAGCGTCGTCCTCAGCCTGAGCGGGACGTTCGAGCAGCTCTTCACCTACGTCATCTTCGGTCAGTGGATCTTCTTCGGCCTGACGGTGGCGGCGGTCATCGTCCTCCGCCGCAAGAAGCCGGGCTTGGTCCGGCCCTACCGGACCTGGGGCTACCCCGTGACGCCCGTGATCTTTATCCTGGCCGCCCTGTTCATCGCGGTGAACGCCCTGATCAGCCAGTTCTGGAACGCCCTGGCCGGACTGGGCATCATCCTGGCCGGGATTCCCGCCTACTTCTATTGGCGGCGGAAGCAGCCCGCCCCGGGACCGGGATCGGGCGCCTGAGGCTCAGAACTTGAGCCGCGCCCTCAGGAAATCCTGGAAGGCGGGCGCGTCGCGGACCTTGTCGAAGGCGACGTCGACCGCGATCCGCTCCCAATCCTTGAACCCCGACCGCTCGGCCCGTTCGAGATAGGACAGGGTCCGGGTCAGGTCGCCGGCCTCGGCGAACAGCCGCGCGTACAGGACATGGGCTTCCGTGGACCGGAATCCCTCCTGGGGCGTTTGCGTGATCAGGGCTTGGTGGGTCTCCAGATAATCCGGGGCGAGGGTGACGGCCTTGGCCAGGACGGCCAGGCCTTCGTCGAAGCGGTCGCGCGACAGGTAGAGGTTTCCGAGGCTGTAGAGGGCCGAGACCAGGCCGGGGTTGATCTCGAGGGCTTTCCGGAGGGCCGCCTCGGCCCGGTCGTACTCGCCCTGGACGAAGAAGACGCCGCCCAGGTTGTTGTGGGCCTGGGCATAGGACGCATCGGCCGCGGCCGCCCGCTCGAAGAGGGCGCGGGCCGCCGGGAAATTCTTCTGCTGGAAACGGCAGATCCCGAGCAGGTTCAGCGCGACCGCCGATCCGGGGGAGTGCGTCAGGGCGCGGCTCAGGGCGGCGGCCGCGCCGTCGTACTCGCCGCGGTTGAAGAGGGCGACGCCGCGCTCGAAGCTTTCCCGGAAGCTTTCCCGGGACGGACTGTCCGAAGCGGGCCGCGG